>JAXSNY010000032.1:0-8693 GCA_037925365.1 Aquificaceae bacterium | reverse complement strand
ATTCTGATATAGTATAACACATGAACTTCTCTGTCCTTGGTGGGGGTCGTTGGGGCACTGCCCTTGCTTTACATTTAGGAAATTTAGGACACAGGGTTTTAGTCTTTGAAAGAAAAGAGGAAACAGTCAGGCTCATAAAAGAGGGGAAGCATCCCTACATGGAGGAGGTCAAGCTAAGGGGCGTGGATGCCACACAAGACCTTGACAGAGCCATTGACTTTTCGGACTACATAATAGTAGCTTTACCCGTCCAAGCTATAAGAGAGGTCTTAGCCAAGAAAGCCTTAGGTGGCAAAAGGATAATCTCCGCTTCCAAAGGACTTGAGGTAGGGACTGAAAAAAGGGTTTCTCAAATCCTGCTTGAAATAGACCCTTCTGTAAAGGTTTTTTGTCTTTCTGGTCCTTCCTTTGCCAGCGAAGTTTCCAAGGGTTTGCCCACTGCCTTGGTGCTTGCAGGGAATGACCTTGAGGAGATGGAGAAAATAAGAAAATGGATAAGCTCTGAAAACTTTAGGGTTTACCTTTCTACAGACCTTGTGGGTGTTGAGCTGGGTGGTGCTCTCAAAAATGTAATAGCCATAGCCTGTGGTATATCTGATGGTCTTGGACTTGGAGAAAACGCAAGGGCTTCTCTTATGACCCGTGGACTTGCGGAGATGGTAAGGCTTGGTGTCTCCCTTGGTGCAAAAAAAGAGACCTTCTATGGTCTATCTGGCATGGGAGACCTCTTTTTGACCGCCAGCTCTCCACAGTCAAGAAACAGAACCTTTGGCTACCTTTTGGGACAAGGTCTTTCTGTGCAAGAGGCTCTCCAAAGACTAAACCAAACAGTGGAGGGCATACACACCGTCAAAGCGGTTTACAAGATTTCCACAGAAAGAGGGCTATACGCACCTATAAGCACTGCGGTCTATAAGGTCGTGGTGGAGGGCTTTCCTCCAAAGGAGACCGCTCTTGAGCTTCTGAGGAGACCTCCTCAAAGCCCCTTTGAGGTTCTATGAGCTCTCCATAAAAGTAATACTCTCCACATTTTTCACACCTAAATATCCCACCGCCACAGCATTCTATAACCTCAAGCAAGGCACCACACTTTGGACAGTTTTCCATGCCTTATAATTTAGTCCTGTGAGGGAAAAGGTTTTTCTCTATTTTCTTCTTGCTCTGACGGTCCTTTTTGCCTTCTTTGCCTTCACCATGCTTCTACCCTTTTTAAAACCCATCCTATGGGCTATCATCTTTTCCCTTGTCCTCTACCCCCTACATATGGAACTCTCAAAGAGAATAGGAAATACCATATCCGCTCTCTTGCTGACCCTTTTGGTGCTCCTGCTGGTGGTAGTTCCCTTTAGTTTGGTGCTTACCATAGCCATAAGACAGTCCATAGAGCTACTACATTTTGCGGTAGGTTTTACGCAAAACAGTTCTTATGTGGATCTAATAAGGGCTGTGCTTGATAATCCCTTTTTCAAAAAAATCCTTACAGACAAAGAAATAAGTAGCTTTCTTGCGTATGTGGAATCTGAGGAGTTTAGAAACATTCTTATAAGTGGTCTTAGAGACCTTCTTCAAAGAGGGCTAAACATAGTAGCTTCCATAGTCCCCGCGGTAGGTAGCTTTATTTTCAAAACTTTTGTCTTCTTGCTTACGCTTTTTTTCATACTTAGAGATGGTCCAAAGTTTGTCAAGTTCGTGGAACGTTTTCTCCCTATGCATAGAGAGGACATAGAGCAGGTCTCCATTACCGTATACAAAACAGTCCTTGCCACCGTTTATGGGTCCATTGGCGTAGGCATAGCCCAGAGCACCGTAGGCTTTATAGGATACAAGTTGGTAGGCTTAAACTATGCAATCCTTCTTGCTATAGCAACCTTTATAAGCTCCTTTGTGCCACCCTTTGGTGCAGCCTTTGTATGGTTTCCAGTGGCACTATACACCTTTGTAGTGAAAGGCTTATACGCAGGTGCCTTTATGTTCCTTTATGGCATGTTTGTTATATCCACCATAGACAACTTTGTAAGACCTCTCATAATGAGAATGGGTGTAAATATGCCCTACATAGTGCTATTCTTTTCCATAGTAGGTGGTTTGCTAACCTTCGGCTTTGTAGGCATATTCCTTGGACCTATAATATTTACCACACTGTTTACCCTCGCACTCATATACGAAAAGAGGATACTAAAAGAATAGCTTACTCTAACCCGTGCATCTTGAGGTTTTCCTTTATCCTATGGAGAAGCTCCGCTGGGTTCTTTATGGGATATTCCAACTCCTGAAGCACTTCTTTTGCGGTTCTACCCTTTATGTAAACACCCTCAAGCCTGTCGGATATAGCCTCTGCGGACTGGATAGGAAAGTCCGTCCCCTTGAGCCTTTTGAGCACCATATAAGCCCATGGGATGTCAAGGGCGTAAGCAACCCTCTCACAGTGTTGGAGGAATACCTGAGGCTCTTCGTGCCCTTCTTTCACCAATTTGTAGGCAAGTTTGGCAATACCACCAGCGGTATGGACTTTTAGTTCCTTCTTCTCTTCTTCAAGAAGCTCATCTATTCTTTTGAGCTTTTCAAGAGTAGTAGAAGGTTCAGCCCTTAAGATGTTTCTTACTGTTTGGACAGTAAGACCCACCTTCTCCGCTATTTCTCTGTCCGTTTTGAAATACTCTTCCTTTAAGACCACACAGTAGACCGCTCTGGCAAGAGAGGGAAGCCATGTGAGGGTTTTATATTCCGCCAGCTTTGAAAGACCACCCAACACATCAATAGATTTGAGGAACACTCTTAGAACCAACGCTTCCAGGTCCTTCTCTACAGGCTGGTCTATCACAACTGTATCCGTGCCTCCTTTTTTAAAATCGGGGTGACGGGACTTGAACCCGTGACCTCTGGCCCCCCATGCCAGCGCGCTTCCGCCTGCGCCACACCCCGTTGAATTTACATTTTAAGCCTTTTAGCTTCTATTTTCAACCTGCTTATGAGCTTTTTGCTCGGTCTAAACAGAACCCGCTTACCCTTTCTTCTGAAACTACCAAAACCTGAAATCTTCAGACCATCCTCAGAAGCTATACCTTCCCTCATCCTCTCTAAGAGGAAGTTTACCATCTTATAGACTTTTTTCTTTGAGTAAACATGAGAATACTCTTCGTGTAACCTCTCAACAAGGGTTTTCTTTTTCATATTTTCATCTTTTTCTTGAGTATGTCTCCCAGCGTAAAGCCCTTATCAGAGGTGGTTATTATATCTTCTTTCTTCTCTTCTTCCCTTTCCTTCATGCTAAAGGTTATCTTGTCTTGAGAAAGCTCTATTATTCTCGCCTCCACTTCTTGACCTTCTTGAAGTTTTAGACCCTTTGGTATCTCAGATATGGGAAGGAGCCCATCTATACCCTCCGGAAACTGCAAAAATGCACCAAAGGGGTGCATACTCTTTACTTTTAGTTTTACCTTATCACCTACTTTGTAATTTCTGAGAACTGTCTCCCAAGGGTTTTCTGTAAGTTGTTTAAGACCGAGCTTTACAAACCTTCCATCAAGCCCAAGCACTGCGAACTCGATGGATTGACCTACCTGAAGCACATCTTCTATCCTTCCGGGCTTTATCCAAGCAAGGTCACTCCTGTGAATAACACCTTGCACACCCTGTTCAAGGCTTACTATAGCCCTTGCGCCCTCTATCTTCTCCACTGTTCCCACAACTCTACTACCAGCTGGATATTTCTTTATAAACTTCTCCCATGGTTTTGGAAGAGTTCTCTTTATGCTTAGGACCAGCTTATGCCTTTTGGGGTCAAAGTCGAGCACTTGAGCGGATACTCTATCACTCTTCTTGGGTGTAGTTCCATCGTAAGAAATCTCTTCCTTTGGCACAAAGCCCTCTACACCCTCCATAACCTCAAGGATAAGCCCATTTTCCCTTATCTCTACCACCCTTCCGTTTACCACTTGACCCTTCTGTATGCTCTGTTGTGCTTTCTGCCATGGGCTTTCCTTTGTTTCTTTTAGGCTTACGAATATAAACTGACCATCCTTGGGTATCCTCTTTACTTTCACCCTTAGCCTTTCATCAATCTCAGCATAATTGTAGGGGTTTCTGTCCCTCCCCCAGCTTAGTTCCTCAAGAGGGAGGAAGGCTCTGAGTGCATTGCCTACGAGCAGGGTTATGCCCTTTTCCGGGTCTATCTTTATCACCTTGCCTTCAACCACGTCTCCCACCTTTATTTTAGAAAGGAGCCTTGCCCTCTTTTTCTCCTCTTGAACCTTTATGTAATCCCTCTGAGAAAGAATCACCCTAAGACCCTCATCTTCCTTTTTGAATTCTATTATCTTTGCTACTATTTTTTTGCCTTCTTTGAGGTTTCTAATGGCTTCTTTCATAGGGAGGAAAACCCTTAGACCGCTAACATCCACCACATAACCGTCATCCTTCTTTTCTACCACCGTTCCTGTTATGAATTTGCCTTTCTCATAGCAAGACCTCAAAAAGCCCGTTAACTTGTCTTCAAGATACCTCCTATAGGATAGAAGGGGGGAGCCACCTTTTGTGAACCTTACAACCACCGCCTTTATCTCATCACCAACCCTTGCATCTGGCAGTTCTTCCCTTGATATTATACCCTCTACCTTGTACCCCACATCCACGTAGAGGTTTCTTTCGTCTACCTTCACCACCTTCCCTTTTATCACCTCACCCCTTTTTAGTTCCTTGAGTTCAAGGCCTTCCTCAAGTAGCTTTTCAAACTCGCCCATAAGTTCCTCCAGGATTTTTTATTATAACACTTAACCCTTTAAAGTGCCTAAGGGTTTGAACCTAGCTACCAGTTTTGCTATACCCAGTGAATGAACCACATAGGCAACCTCTGAGACATCTTTGTAAGCCTGCGGAATTTCCTCTGCAACAGTTCCCTTACCCCTTGCCACTACCATAAGACCCCCAAGCACCTTTTCAAGCCCTTCTTTCCTTACGAACTCTTTTGCCTTTGTCCTTGACATAAGCCTTCCAGCTCCGTGGCAGGCACTTCCAAAGCTCATACTCATACTCCCCTCCTGACCCACAAGGAGGAAAGAATATCTTCCCACATCCCCTGGCAGAAGCACTGGTTGACCTATATCTCTATAGGCAGGAGGAATGTCAGGATTGTAAGGCGGAAAAGCCCTTGTGGCACCTTTGCGGTGAACAAGTAGCTTTTTTCTTTTGCCATCCACCTCGTGGTCTTCTACCTTACCTATGTTGTGGGCAAGGTCGTAAATAAGCCTGTAGCCAAGCTCTTCCCAGGAAAGACCAAAAAACCTCCTAACCGTGTCTGCAGTTAGGTAGCCAAGGATTTGCCTGTTGGCAAAGGCATAGTTTGCTGCGGAGTTCATAGCTGTAAAGTAATCCTGACCCTCTGAAGAGGGAAAAGGCATGCAGGCAAGTTGCATATCTGGTATATCTATATTGTATTTCTTGAGGGCTTCCCTTGCAACTTTCAGGTAATCTACGCACACCTGATGTCCAAAGCCCCTTGAACCTGAATGCACCATTATGGTAACCTGTCCAAGGCTTAGCCCCAGCCTCTGCGCTACCTCTTCGTCATATATCTCATCCACGTATTGCACTTCCACAAAGTGATTTCCAGAACCCACAGTCCCAAGCTCATCTGCCCCTCTCTGAAAGGCGAAGTCTGAGACCTTTGAAGGGTCAGTGTTGGGTAGTGCACCACCGCTCTCTATATGCTGTAAATCTTCCTCAAAGCCAAAGCCTTTCTCTATAGCCCAGCAGGCACCCTTTATCGCAACCTCAGAGAGCTCAGACTTTGAAAGCTTTATCTTACCCGTAGAGCCTACACCTGCAGGAACATTCTTGAGGACCTCCTGCATGAGCTCTTTTCTTACAGGCTGGACCATATCTGCAGTGAGATTTGTGGCTATAAGTCTCACTCCACAGTTTATGTCGTATCCTATGGACCCCGGACTTATTATACCCTCTTCTATGTCTGTTGCCATTACGCCCCCTACGGGGAATCCGTAGCCCACATGCACGTCTGGCATCACATATATAGCCTTTTCCACTCCGGGTAAGGTTGCGGCGTTGCCTGCCTGTCTTATAGCATCTTCCTCTAAAAGTTCAAAGAGCTTATCGCTAAGATAAAAGTAAACTGGGACCATTTGCCCCTGTATTGTGCCCTGCGGGAGCATATACACAAAGGGTGATATATTAATCAGACCTTCTTTCAAGCCCATATTTATAAAAGTATGCAACAATATGAGAGTATCCCTTGGTATAGACAAATATCCCTTTTAGGGACATTTATCCACACTTCGGGTTTAGGGGCTCACCGACCCCAGTGCCTTACTCCAGAGGCACTAATATAGCTCATCAAGCAGGCTCTTTATACCCACTTGATAAGGGCTTGCAGAGTGCAGTGTAAACACCAACCTCACCTAGCACGGTTAGGCGAGCCTTTGTCGGTATTCACGTTCCGCACCCCGCTTTAAAAACTAAAGAATAATATACAACATTTATCTTCGTTTGTCAACATTTTCAAAGACTAGTCGCCAAGACTTTCTACAACACCTCTGAACAAAAATAATGGGCGATGGAGGACTTGAAGCTCCGACCTCCATCTTGTGAGGATGGGTAAAAGCCTAATTCTATCAAGGTTTTCATGGCGGGTGTTAACTACAGGTTAACTTCTGGGCAAAGATTTATCCATAACCTCTGACAGGGTGTCAAGGGCAGAGTATCCCTTAGCATGGACAAACATCCCTTTTTATGGACATTTATCCATACCTCGGGTTTAGGGACTGACTGAAAGTATGGATTTCTTTCAATCAATCCCAGTGCCTTACTCCAAAGACACTTAAACCGCTCATCAAACAGGCGAACCATAAACTCCTCTACCTGCTTGATAAGGGCTTGCTCCATACGACCCAAATGCAAGCTCCACTCAGCACGGCTAAGCAGATTCCTGCTTGCATTCACATCCGCATGGAGCTTTTTATTGCATAGCTTACATTCAAACTCACTCCTTGTCTTGCTATTCCCTTTGTCTACATATTCCCATTTTAGGCTAAATATCTCACTGGCTCTAAGACCTGTATAGACTGCAAACTCCACTGCGGGTCTTAGCCATGAGGGGCATGCTTGTAGCAGGCGGGCAAACTCCTCTGACTTTAAAAACCTAAGCCTACTGTCATCTACCTTGAAAAGTTTAACCTCTGGCAAGTCTCCAGAGTATAGCTTTAGAGCTTTGGCTTTCTTGAGGATGGCTCTGAGAATGTTAAGCTCTGAGTTTATTGTGTTGGGCTTTACTCCAGCGGATAGCCTATGTTGTTTATACTGCTCTATCGTAAAGGTGCTTATCTTGGATAACTCCATAGTGCCAAAATAGTCAACGAGCTTGTGGGTTTTCCTTTCTATCTCATAGCTTGTCCTTGCCTTTGCATGTGGGCGGGTAGAGTGATACCACTTTAGATATTCCTGTGCTAGTTCTTTAAAGGTCAGACCCTTCTCTTTCACCGGTAGGTAAGTGCCTTGAATTATCTCTTGCTTTATCTTTATGGCTATGTTCCTTGCCATTGTCAAAGGCATTTCCTCAACCTTGCCAATTCTCTCATAGTAAGTCTTGCCTTTGTAGGTAAACTTTAGCCAATAAGACCCATGAATTTCATAAAGGTTGTCTCCGTAGGATACTTTGCCTTTCTTTCTTGCCTTAGCCATGACAGACCTCAACCCTTAGGTTCATCATGCCAGACAGTCCATGTCATGTAGGCTATCATCCCAGTAAAAAGCAAGGACATAAGACCTGCCAGTAGGTAAATAAGCCTTTCATTCTTAAAGCTCCACCTACTACTGCTGGCTAATCTCTGCTTTAGCCATTAGACTTTCAATCACTATTTCATCAAAGGGTATGGCACTTGAAAGCCTTTTCTTAGCATCTAATATCTCAATGCCTGCAATTCTACCATGTTGGTCATAGTCTATGGCTATGCCTTCTGCAATATGCTGTGTTATAACAGTGGTATCTTGAAACTGGATATAAAGGGCGTCCACTTCTGGGTCATAGCTTATCTTCATTGCTTAACCTCCTCATTAAAAAAGTATGTGTAAACTGTTATCACAACAATCTCTTCGTTTTCTTCTACGAATATGGGTCTGACCTGCTTGTATAGGTATTCCTTACCATTCCACATTTTGCCATAGGGGAAGGTTTTCCTACATTCAAGCCTGTTAAGTTCTGCAGGTTGCCATTCTGATGTCAGTATAGTTTCACGCACTTCATCCTCCGTAAAACCTCTGGCTTGTAGTCTTCTCTTTGCATGTTCTGACAACCTTATGGGTTTCATGTCTATCCATAGCCATATGGCAGTTAACTAACCATCTTATAACCTAATGCCTTATGGTTAGTTAACCACAAAAACATGGCTTAAGTCTTATTTTCCATTGAGGCTATGGCTATAAGTTCATGGTGTTCCTTTCTCTTCATCCTTCTGGCGGGCGGTCTCAAGGATTTCTGTGATTAACAGAGATAGGGACTTGCCTTCTTTCTCTGCTTTGTCTCTAACCCATTCCATTAAGTCCTTAGGTAGTCTTATCTGGGTTTTCTCTGGGAGGGAACGAGGACTAAGTGCCTTAAAGCCTTTCCTTGTTTGTGCCATACATAAAAGTATATCCATATGCTACATCTTAGTCAAGCATAAAAAGACTTGACATCTTAAATA
>JAXSNY010000031.1:0-9031 GCA_037925365.1 Aquificaceae bacterium | reverse complement strand
CCCATGTGTTTCAAAAACTCCAACTTAAACCTCAAAAGAAAAAGGTCGTGGTTTTCTGGGTTCATGCTTATGTAAAAAAGTAGTATATTGAAAAGCTCAGGGTCATATTGAAGAAACCATCTTTCCACAAAAAGTGCAAGAGAATTCATCCAAACATACCTTTTATAGTCTTCAAGGGAAAGATAGGATAAAAACTCCACCTCAAGTAGGTCTTGGAGGATTATGACGTTTCCTGCTTGCTTGTATACCATGCTTACAAAGTTAAAGGGCTCTATATATCCCAAAAGTCCACGTTCCACTCTAAACCCGTTTGGCACCAAGACCTTTGCAATTCCACATGTTCCGTAAACCTTTAAGATTACATCCTCATCACCTGCTCTATACCTCTTGAGAATAAGAAAACTACCTTTTGCGGACATGTGCTATAATTATAGTCCTTTAAAACGTGTGCCATGCCTACACTTTTTAGAAAGCCAAGGGAGATGAGGAATTATCTGAAGTCTGTAAGGTGCGACAGAAAGCAAAGTATAGGCTTTGTTCCCACTATGGGCTACCTTCATGAGGGACACAGAAGGCTCATAAGGGAATCAAAGATACAAAACGATATAACAGCGGTAAGCATATATGTAAACCCCCTTCAGTTTGGTCAAGGAGAAGACTACGAAAGATATCCCAGAGACTTAGAAAGGGACATAAGCATATGTGCGGAAGAGGGTGTGGATGCAGTTTTTGCTCCCTCTGATGAGGATATGTATCCAGAAAAGCCTATAATAAACATTGAGATTAAGGGACTAACGGACATATTGGAGGGTAAATTTAGACCAGAGCACTTTAACGGCGTATGCACCGTAGTGCTTAAGCTCTTTAATATCATCCAGCCAGACAGAGCATACTTTGGAGAGAAGGACTATCAACAACTCAAAGTGGTTCAAAGGCTTGTAAAGGACTTGAGTTTGCCTGTGGAAATCGTGCCAGTTCCCACAGTTAGAGACCCAGATGGGCTTGCTCTTAGTTCAAGAAACACATATCTTTCCCCCGAAGAGAGAGAGTCCGCTCTTTCCCTTTATAGGTCTTTTCTCCTTGCGGAAAAACTTTTTAAGAACGGCAATACTGACGCAAACCTGCTAAAAGAAGCTATAAGGGAGTTTATACTAAAGCATCCACACGTAAAAGGGATAGATTATGTGGAAATAACCGACCAGGACCTAAAACCCGTTAACGAAGTAAAGATAGGTGATAGAATTCTTCTTGCGGTGTGGGTAGGCAATACGAGGCTTATAGACAACTGGAGGTTAGGTGATGCACAAGTATGAAGGTCTTTTAAGGGCGGAAGGTTTTAGCTTTGGTATAGTGGCAAGTAGGTTTAACCATCTTCTTGTGGATAGACTTATAGAAGGAGCTATAGACTGCATACTCAGACACGGAGGAAGCGAAGAAGACATACATCTTGTGAGAGTCCCAGGGTCTTGGGAGCTTCCTATTGCGGTAAAGGAACTCATAAACAAAAAGAAGGTGGACGGTGTTGTTGCCCTTGGAGTCCTCATAAGAGGACAGACTCCGCACTTTGATTACATAGCCAGCGAAGTTGCTAAGGGTCTTGCCATGGTAAGTCTTGAGACGGGCAAGCCTGTTAGCTTTGGTGTGATAACCGCAGATACCTTAGAGCAAGCCATTGAAAGAGCTGGGACAAAGCAAGGCAATAAGGGCTGGGAGTCCGCATTAGCTCTTATAGAGATGATTAACCTTCTTAGAAGTCTTTAAATGATATACAAACCTAAAGCAAGAAAGGATGCCTTTTTGGTCCTCTACCAGTGGGATATGAAGGGAGAGCCAATAGAATCTTTGGTGGAGGAATACATATCCGCAAACCGTATAAACATCTCAGACCAAAGAAGATATATAAGAAAATTGGTAAGAACATACATGGATAATTCCACAGACATTGATAAGCTCATAGCAGAGCTTTCGGAAAAGTGGGACATAGACAGGGTAGGCTACATAGAGAGAAACCTACTTAGGATAGCTCTTGCGGAGTTTTTGTATATAGGTGTAAAAACTCCCAAGCTTGCTATATATGACTATGTAAAGTTGGCACAAAAATATGCCGGCAAAAAATCTGCAAAGTTTATAAATGGTATGTTGGGAAGGTTAGTAAGGGAAAAACTCGGTGAGGGTTAAGATTTGTCTCCTTCTTTCACTTCTTGACCCTTGACTTCCTTTACCTTCTCTTCCTCACCTGAGAATGCCTTTTTGAAGTTTCTTATGCCTTCACCGAGGGACCTCCCTATCTCTGGAAGCCTGCCCGCTCCGAACAGAAGCATAGCAACCACTAGTATGAGTAGTATCTCCGTAAGGGAGAGCTGTGGTATCATGCCTGCTCCTTCTTCTCTGGCTTTTTCTCCTCTTCTGTTTCACCTGAAAGGGCTTTCTTGAAGTTCCTTATGCCTTCACCCAGACCCTTACCGAACTCGGGCAACTTTGACGCACCAAATATAACGAGGATTACAAGAAGTATAAGCACTATCTGCCAAGGTAATGGAAAATGCATGTTTTCACCTCCTTGACTTTTAATTATATGCCTACCCCTTGACAAAGACAAGAGGATGGCTTATGATTATCCCAGAGTGAGTAAAGAAAGGGAGGGCGCCTACCTTTCTGGCTTGCTCAGTAATAACATTTCAGGAGGTTTTTGTTCCATGTCACTCACAGGCACAGTCAAATGGTTTAGCAAGGAAAAGGGTTATGGCTTTATAACCCGAGATGACAATCAGGGGGATGTGTTTGTCCACTTCTCTGCCATACAGCAAAGAGGCTTTAAAACCCTTGAGCAAGGACAAAGGGTTGAGTTTGAAGTAGAACAGGATACAAAAGGCTTAAGGGCAAAGAACGTAAGAGTCTTGTCTTAAACCTTGCCCCCCTTCTGGGGGCTATAATTTATCTCTATGCGGATTTACGACCTTTATGAAGGTAAAGACTATCAAATAGTCCCTACTCTGGATAGAATAGAAAGGGCGGTAAGCTATCTTTCTTTTAAACCTTCCTATACTTCCCTTCAAATAGGTGGAACTAACGGGAAGGGTTCTACCTGTGCCTTTGCTCAAAACATACTTAGGCATCATGGCTACAAGGTAGGATGGTTTGTGTCTCCACATCTTTTTGAGGAGCGAGAAAGGTGGAGGATAAACGGAGAGAAGATATCTGAGGAGAGACTCTCTGAGTATGTAAAGGATCTAAAAGGGGTCTTTGAGAGGTTTGAACTTACATACTTTGAAGCCTGCACCCTTGTAGCACTACTATACTTTGAAGAGGAGGGAGTAGATTTTGCGGTTTTTGAGGTGGGGATGGGTGGAAGGTGGGATGCTACAAAGGTTTGCCAACCTGAAGTATGCGTAATAACCAACGTGCAAAGAGACCACACAAAATGGCTCGGAAAAGACTGCGAAAGTAGAGCGGTAGAAAAGCTGGGTATATACAGAAGGGGAAAGCCCTTAGTTTTGGGAAGCATGAGATATCCACTTTACACGAAAGCCCTTGAGCTATGTGATATAAGGGACCTATGGGTGGCGGGTATAGACTTTTTTTCTGCGGGAAGGGTTGAGGGGACAAGGACCATATTAGGCTTTTATCAAGATGAAAAAGTGGAGCTTAGAAATGCAGAGCTTGGTTTGTGGGGTAAATATCAAATAGATAACGCAAGCCTTGCAATAAGAGCTGTAGGACTTTTGATTGACTTGAAAGAAGAACCTCTCAAAGAGGCACTAAGGGACACAAGGTGGGAAGGAAGGATGGAGGTATTAAGGGAAAAGCCTTTACTTTTGCTTGATGGAGCTCATAATCCAGACGGTGTGGCAAGGATTGTAAAGGAAGTAAAAAGGCACTTTGGAAGCCTTACACCTGTTTTTACTGCCCTTAGGGATAAGGAGTGGGAGCTTTCTCTTTCTTATCTTAGAGAGCTTTCAGATAAGGTCTACCTTGTTCCATTGAAGCATCACAGAGGAGAGGATTTGACAAAGCTATACGAAAAGGCAAGAGAAGTAGGCTTTAGAGATGTGCTTCTTCTTGATGGGGCGGAGAAAGTGTTTGAAATAAAGGAAGACCTATTGGTTCTTGGCTCTCTCTATCTTGTGGGTGAAGTGATTTCCTCTCCTCATTAAAATGAGGAGATTAAGTCACCTACATCGTGAACCATTCCACCCATACGAAGATACTCAAGCTCCTCAGCGGAAAGCCCCATGTTTTCTCCTATCTTAAGAGCGTAAAACACTCCTCTGTCCGTATGCCCTCTTGTGTAGACATCCCTGTATTCAAGAACTCTAAGCAGGGTATCTGTAACGTTTTCTTTCATCGTGCGTAATTATAATCAACGCTCACTCTTTTGCAACTCCGAGCTTTGAGGGGATTTTCAAGCCATTGAACCACAAAAGGGTAAACACCGCCCACATAAGCAAAAAAGCGAGGGCAAGTGCAGTCATATACATATAGCCATGCTTTAATACATAGCCTCCCCACATACCACCTGCAAAAGCTCCAAGAAACTGGGTAGTATTGAAAAATCCAAGAGAAAGACCTCTCAGGTCTTTGTGTGTTAGTCTTGTAAGTAGGGACGGCACAAGAGCCTCAAGTATGTTAAAGCCTATGAAAAAGAAAAGCACCATAAAAACTATTCCCCAGAAGTTTCCAAATATGGCAAAGGAAAGAAAGGAAAGTCCAAGGGACAAGACACCAAGCATAAACACCTCTTTAAACTTTCCCCTCTTCTCTGCAAAAATCACCGCAGGAACCATAAGGGCAAGGGCGATAATTATGGTAGGTAGGTATATTTCCCAGTGTTTCAGCTTGGGCAGGTTATAAAGATAAACAAGCTCATAAGGCACTACGGTAAATATAAGAACCATAAGGGCATGAGTTAGAGCTATGGAGAAGTTAAGAAAGAGCTGGTTTTTGTCTGTGAGGAGAAGGGTGATGTTTTTTATAGATGGGTTTATTTCCCGCTCTTTAGCCCTCTGGGAAGGCTCAGGAACTTTTAACATAAGCAATGCGGTTGCCACAAGGCTAAAAAAGGCAGTAAGGAAAAAGAGGAAGGGAACTCCAAACTTGCCAGCAAGAACTGGAGCTACTGTTAAGCTCAAAGCAAAGCTAAGCCCAATAGAAGCACCTATGTGGGCAAAAGCCCTTGTCCTTACCTCTTCCCTTGTAAGGTCTGCGGACAGAGCTATCATAGCAGAGGATACCGCACCAAAACCTTGTAGGAAACGGGCAAAGACCATGCTCCATATGTTTGACACAAGACCAGCCATAAAACTCCCAAGAGCGTATGTAATCATGCCTACAAGGATAATGGGCTTTCTTCCATACTTATCGGAGAGATATCCGAAGGGTATCTGAAGCAGGGCTTGTGCAAGACCATATATGCCTATGGCAAGACCAATAAGTGTTGGAGTAGCTCCTTCAAGAGTCCTAAGGTAAGGAGAAAGAACAGGAAGTAGCAAGAAAAGACCGAGCATACGCACCATAACCGCAAAGGTTATGCTAAGGACTACCTTCCTTTCCTGTGGTGTGAATTCCTTTAGCATAGCTAAAATTGTTTGAGAAACCTTAGGTTGTTTTCATAAAAGAGCTTTATGTTGTCTATGCCAAAGTAGAGCATGGCAAGTCTTTCCACACCCATACCAAAGGCAAAACCTTGATACTCTTCTGGGTCTATTTGGCAATTTTTAAGGACTTGAGGGTGAACCATGCCACAGCCCATCACCTCAAGCCACCCACTTTCTTTGCAAACTCTACAACCACTACCACCGCATATAACACAACCTATGTCCACCTCCGCAGAAGGCTCTGTAAAAGGAAAGTAAGAAGCCCTAAAACGCACTGGCACATCCACTTCAAAAAATTCTTTCAAAAAGGTCTCTATGGTGTATTTCATGTGTCCAAAGCTTATATCTCTATCTACCGCAAGCCCTTCTACTTGGTGAAACATAGGCGAATGAGTTGGGTCGTCATCTCTTCTGTAGACCTTGCCCGGTGCTATTATATATATGGGTGGTCTCTGAGATAGCATGGCTCTTATTTGGACAGGAGAGGTATGCGTCCTTAAGAGATAGCCCTCTTTGTTTACATAGAAGGTGTCCTGCATCTCTCTGGCAGGATGCTCCTTTGGAATGTTTAGCATGTCAAAGTTATACTCTTCAAGCTCTATCTCTGGACCTTCCATTACAGAAAAGCCCATACTAACAAAGATGTCCTTTATTCTCTTCATGGTCTGAGTTATAGGATGAAGGCTTCCAAGTTCTGTCTCAAGAGGCACAGAAAGGTCAATCCACTCTTGAGAGAGTCTCTTTTCAATCTCAAGGGCTTTGAGCTCCTCTTCCTTTTTCTTGAATAGCTCTTCCGCAAACTCCTTTAGTCTGTTTACCCTAAGCCCGTATTCTTTTCTTTCTTCTGGTGGCACTTCCCTTATGCGTGCTATGGCTTGGGTTATGAGACCATTTTTCCCGAGATATTTTGCCTTGAGCTGTTGCAGTTGGCTGAGGTCTTTTACAGCCTCTATACTACCTTCAAGCTCTTCTTGAACTCTCTGAAAATCTATCATACAGGTTGTGCCAGCGCTTCCTTTGCCTTCTCCACTATCTTGTAGAATCCTTCTGGGTCTCTTACTGCCATTTCTGCGAGCATCTTCCTGTTTAGGTTTATACCAGCCTTTGAAAGCCCGTGCATAAACTTGCTATAGGAAAGTCCATGAGCCCTGACCGCTGCGTTTATACGAGCAATCCAGAGCCTTCTAAACTGTCTCTTTCTTTGCCTTCTATCTCTATACTGATACTGAAGAGCCCTAAAGACATATTCCTTTGCCCTTCTGTATACGTTCTTGCGCTGACCTCTAAAGCCCTTTGCCAGCTTTAGTATCTTCTTCTTAAATTTCCTTGAGGATGGACCCTTTACACGCATCTCTGCCTCCTACAGTTTCCTAACAAGACTATAAATTATAGCACAATCTACTCTATCAACTCCTCCGCATGATAAGAAGACCTTGCCAAGGGTTTAGAAAGAACTCTCTCAAAGCCCATATGCAAGGCTATCTCCTCAAGTTTTCTAAATTCCTCTTCAGAGTATAGCTTTTTTACAGGGTAGTGCCTTGAGCTTGGTCGTAGATACTGACCTATTACAAGGATAGAAACACCTACCTTTCTAAGGTCTTCTATGGTCCTAAGTATGTCCTCCCAGCTTTCACCAAAGCCAAGCATTATGCCAGACTTTACGGGAGAGACCCCGCTTTCTGAGTAAAACTTGAGAACCTTAAGGCTCCTTCTGTAATCTCCTTGGGGTCTAACCTCTCTGAAAACCCCCTCCACCGTCTCTATATTATGCGAAAGCACATCGGGCTTTGCCTCCACTATCTGCTCAAGGGCTTTCTCAGAGCCATGAAAGTCAGGAGTAAGTACCTCAACCCTTAGGCTCTTACTCCTTGACTTTAAAAACTCAATACATCTTTTAAAGTGTCCCGCACCATAGTCAGGCAGGTCATCCCTGTCTACGGAAGTAATTACCACATGCTTGAGCCCAAGTTCCTTTACTGCATAGTATAGTCTAACGGGCTCCGAGGAGTCCGGTGGTTTTGGCTTTCCAGTAGATACATGGCAATACTTACAGGCTCTTGTGCAAAAACTTCCCAGTATAAGAAATGTGGCAGTTCCCTTTGAAAAACACTCTCCCATGTTAGGGCAGAGAGATTCTTCACAAACAGTGTTGAGAGAATATTTTTTGACTATCCGCAAAGTTTTTCCGATTAGTTCTGTCTGGGGTGCCTTAACTGAGAACATATTTCAAAAGCTCCCTTTTGCCCTTGCCTTCCTTTGAAGAGGTCAAGACCACCTCTGCATCAGACACTTCCCTTAACCTCTTTAGACTTGAGCTAATCTCCTTTTGGCTTGCTCTGTCGCACTTGGTAAGAGCTATGACATAAGGAAGTCTAAGGCTCTGTAGCCATTGGATGCTTTCTATATCAAGCTCTGTAGGACCTACTAGACTATCAATGAGCAGAACTACCAGCTTTATATTCCTCCAGCAGGTATGGAAGTAGTTTTCTATGACCCTTTTCCATTCATCCCTTAGCCTTTTTGAAACCTTGGCATATCCATAACCCGGCAAGTCTACAAGGTATAGGTCATACTCTTCAAGCAGGAAAAAGTTTATAGCTCTTGTTCTACCCGGTTCTTTGCTTACTCTTGCTATGTCCTGCCCTACGAGCATGTTTATCAAAGAGGACTTTCCCACGTTTGACCTTCCCACAAAGACCACATGCCTTAGCTCATCTTCTGGAAAGTTTTCAAAAAAGCTTCTTACAAACCTAACCCTCATATCATCCTGCTTTTTTCCAAACTCTCCTTTACGAAACCACTATAAGAAGGCTCTCCTTTTCAAAGGAGAGATGAATTGTCGTAAAATTATACTATCATGAAGTCAGAAAAAATAAAGCAAAAAAATACAGCAAACCGAAGAAAAGAGAAAAAGCCAACCTCCTATCGTTGCTCTGTCCAATAACACCACTGATAAAATAATTAGGTACGAAAGTCAAAAAAGACTACAACAAAGAACTGGTCAAAAGAGGTGAACTCCTTATTGACCCATCCCTTTTTCAAGAAGAGCAAAAGCAAAAGAAAAACCCGAAAGGAGGCAGACCACACCTCTATCCTAGAAACCTCATCCTCTTTCTGATGTTCCTCAAGTTTGCTTTGCGACTACCATATAGACAAACAGAAAGTATAGCAAGAAAGCTCCTATCCTTTCTGGGAGTTAAAGTCCCAAACTTCAGAACACTACATTACAGGTTTACAAAAGAAGAGATTAACCTTCAAGACCTACCACAAGTGAGAGACCTACCACAGGACTTTGTTATAGTGCTTGACTCTACAGGGCTAAAGGTAACAAACAGAGGAGAATGGATAAGGAAGAAGCACCGCAAGAGACCGAGGAAAGGATGGGTAAAACTACATGTGGCTTTAGACATGAACAGTTGGCAGGTAATAAATATAGC
>JAXSNY010000030.1:0-9239 GCA_037925365.1 Aquificaceae bacterium | reverse complement strand
TGCCAAAAGGTTGGAATGGCATTTGCCCTTATGACCTCAAAGGCTTCTTCCAATATCTTGTCCATGAGTTCTTTCGTGTATACATTGCTTGCAAGATTACCATAGCTGGTTTCAAAAAGAGCACCAACAGGGTTCAGGGCACAGTTATAGAGAATTTTGTCCCATAAGTATTTGTAAACTTCCTTTTCGCATCTGGTAGGTATGCCAGCACTGCTAAAGGTATTAGCTAACTCCTTTAAAAAAGCTTCCTCTATTATGCCCTCTGGGTCTCCAAGCACCACATCATCACCGCACACGGTTATTCTAACCCTTCCCCACTCCAAAAGCTCCGCACCAAATATGACTCTTGCAAGTATAACCCTACCTTTGCCAAAAACCTCTATAGCCTTTTCATAGTTGCCATAGCCATTTTGTGCCACCATAAGAAAGCTCTTAGTATCTTTAAGCTTCTGTATATCCTTGAGAGCTTGTGTGGTATCGTAGCTTTTAACTGTTAGTATGGTGATATCTGGCTCAAAGTCAAGAGCATCCAGCGTGTCTATGGCTTTCACTTCCTGAATGAACTCACCCCATATACCCTCTACCCTTATACTTTGGAGTTTCCTCCCCTTCTTTAAAAACCCTACCGCCTTATGACCTGCCCTGCTTAGAAAGGCAAGGTAAGCACTTCCCAGAGCACCCACACCTACCACTAAGAACTTCATTCCTTTTCCTCTAACTTCACAATAGGCAAGAGGTCCCTAAGGTCTATGTATCTGTCACAGGCGTTTACCAGTTCAATGGCAGTGGCTTCCTTCGTAGAAAGACAGATAATCTCCTTCCCAAAATTTCTGAGCGTCCAAACCAACTTTTCAAAATCTCCATCTCCAGTGCATAGTATGGCAGTCTGATAGTTATCCTTGGTAAGTAGAGCATCTATAGCAAGGTTCACATCTAAGTCTCCTTTGTAAGTTCCATCCTTAAGCTGTTTTATGGGTTTTTTAACCACCGTTATACCGCTAAAGGCAAGCATTTTAATGAAGCTCTCTTGCTTTTCATCTCCTTCCCTGTATGCAAGGTAGAAAAAGGTGTTGTATATATCAAACTCCACCCTAAAGTAATTTACAAGCTTAATAAGGTCAATACGTTGGTGTAGAATTTCCTTCTGAATAAAGTAAAAGTTTGCTCCATCTATAAATATACAAGCCCTTCTTTTCAATCCTGGATATACCATATCCTTATACCAGCAGAAACATGAGAATTTCTCTCCCAAAGGGTCTCCACATTTATTACCTTTGGTTTGTTGAGTTTTATCCACTGATTTACCTGTTCCTCAAGAAGCTGTTCCATACTTTCGTCCTTGAAGGGTGTCATTTTACGGTAGAAGTCTTTAAAACGTATTTCCATCAAGTAATCTCCTCTTCGTAATAAGATACTACCACTTTGGCAGGTCTTAGCACCCTATCGTGTAGCCAATATCCTTTTCTTTCTACTCTAACGACCACGTTTGGAGGCACATCTTGAGTGTATTCTCTGTCTACAGCCTCTGCAAGATATGGGTCAAACTCCTTGCCCAAAAGGTCCATCTCCTTTATGCCATACTTTTCCAGTATCCTCAGAAGTTCTCTGTATATAAGTTCAAAGCCCCTTCTTAACCCTTCCAGGTCTTGCCCTTCATATTGAAAGGCTCTTTCAAAGTTATCCACCACCTCAAGAAGGTCAAGAGCCAGCTTTTCATGCCCGTATCTTCTTGCCTCCTCAAGGTCTTTTCTGTATCGCTCTTTAAGATACTCTGCTTCTCTCTGTAGGTCTACATACCTTTGGTTTATAACCCTTGCGGTATTTTCAAGCCTTGAGACCTTTTCCTCAAGCTCCCTTATCTTTGCATCCCTGGGGTCTTCCTCTTTTGGTTGCTCTTGTATAGCCTCTTTTTTCTCCTTTTCCTCCATAGGGTTAATTATAGCCTAACTTTGGAGCTCAAGCATGGCTCTCTTTAGCCTGCCTATGCCTTCCTCTATGGTCTTTTCAGAAACGCAGTAAGATAGTCTTAAATATCCCTCTGCACCAAAGGCAGAGCCAGGAACACCCGCAACACGACCCTTTTCTATGAGGTAGTCTGCCAGTTTTAGGTCTGAGCCAAGCTTTTCAGAATAGTGCCTGAGGTTTGGAAATATGTAAAAAGCCCCTTTGGGCTTTGCCACACTTACCTCTGGTATCTCTCTCAAAAGATTGTAAGCAAGGTCTCTTCTCTTTTCAAAGGTTTTTCTCATATTTTCCACAAAGACCTTGGCTTCTGGATTTTTTAAAGCCTCTAAGGCTCCATACTGGGCAAAGGTGGTGGCGTTGGAAATGCTTTGACTGTTTAGGTCCGCTATTACTTTTGCGTATTTTTCTGGACAGGCTACATAACCCACACGCCATCCTGTCATAGAATAGCTCTTTGAAAAGGCATTAACGGTAAAGGTTATTTCCCTTATCTCCTTTGAAAGGCTGGCAGGACTTACAAACCTTTCTCCATCGTACAGAAAGGCTTCGTAGCATTCATCTGAAACTATCAATATGTTCTTTTCAAGGCACAGGTCTGCAATTTTCTTTAGCTCCTCCTCTGAAATTACCGCACCGGTAGGGTTAGAAGGTGAGTTAAGTATTAGCATTTTTGTCTTTGGTGTTATGTATTCTCTCAAAAGGTCTGCCCTAAGGACAAAGCCCTCTTCTTCTCTTAGTGGCACTTCTACAACCTTTGCATTACAGAGGAGTATCTGCTCTGGATAGGTTACCCAGTAAGGTGTAGGAAGTAGCACCTCATCACCCTCTTCCAAAAGCGCAAGCATAATAAGAAAAAGTGCCATCTTTGCTCCTGCGGTTATTACTATCTCAGAGGGTTTGTACTCTATACCGTTTTCCTTCAAGAGTTTCTCTGCAAGGGCTTCTCTTAGCTGTGGAATACCCGCAGAGGGTGCATACTTGGTTTTCCCTTCTTTTATGGCTCTTATGCAGGCTTCTTTTATGAAATCTGGCGTGTCAAAGTCTGGCTCTCCTGCACCAAAGCCCACAATGTCCACGCCTTGAGCCTTGAGCTGGTTCACCTTGGCTGTAAGGGCAAGCGTAGGTGCAGGTTTTATGTGAGATACTCTCCTTGCAAGCATAGAAGCTATTATAACCCGAAGCTACCTCTAAAGTATTCCATAGCCCTGTAGTTGGTAAGGTCCAGCTGAAGGGGTGTGATAGAAACATATCCATGGTAGACCGCCCAGTAATCAGTGCCCTCTTCTAAGTGCCAACCGAACTCTTCTGCGGTTATCCAGTATAGGGGTCTGCCAGAAGGGTCGGAGAGCTTCAGCACTTTTTCTTTGTAAGCTCTCCTGCCCTGACGGGTAAGCATAAAACCCTTTATCTCCTCCTCCGGCAGGTTTGGTATGTTTACATTTAGGTATGTATCCTCTGGCATGCCTCTTTCAAGAACCTTCAGAACCACTTTCTTCGCCACCTCTGCAATTTGAGAAAAGTCCACATACTCCCTCCCAAAGGCAGAGAAGGCTATGGATGGTATACCCAGAATCCGACCCTCCATGGCACCAGAGACTGTTCCCGAATAGGTTATGTCCTCCCCGAGGTTTGGACCCTCGTTTATGCCAGAGCATACAAGGTCTGGCTTTCTACCATCAAGGAAAAGGTAATATCCAAAATGCACGCAGTCCGCCGGCGTGCCACCTATCACAGTCCAGAAGTCCTCATCCACCCTCCTTATCCTAAGGGGTTGGGTAAAGGTTAGTGAATGTCCCACACCGCTAAGGTTTCTGTCAGGTGCCACTGTTATGACTCTGCCAAGACTTCTGAGTTTTTCCCTTAGGGCTTTTATGCCTTCCGAGAAGTAGCCGTCATCGTTGGTAAGCAGAAAAAGGGGCATTGACTATATTTTATCTCATGGGCTGTCCCAAGTGTGGTGGAACTGGCTTTGTAGACAGGGGAGGTGTGCTTGAAATATGCAGTTGCAGGTATGAGGGTGTAAACCTACAGAAATACCTTAACATACCCCCAAGGTTTGTTGACGCAGAGTTTGAAAACTATGTGCCGGTCTCACCATCGCAAAAAATAGCTCTTGAAGTCTGCCTGCATTACGCCCACACTTTTGAACCAAAGGAAGGAAAGGGCTTGTCCCTTGTAGGACCCCCGCAGATGGGGAAGACGCATCTTGCGGTTGCAATCCTCAAAACCATCTACAGAGAAAAGAGAATAAGAGGGCTTTTCTTTGACACAAAGGACCTTTTATACAAGCTACAGAGCTATGCAAACACGGAAAAGTATCACAAGCTCATGAACCTCCTTCTAAACGCACCCCTTCTGGTTCTTGATGACTTGGGAAGTGAGAGGCTCTCAGACTGGCGCATAGAGGTGCTTTCCTACATAATAAGCCACAGGTATAACTTCCTCAAAAGCACCCTCATAACCACCAACTATCCCCTTCTTAAGCAGAGTGAAGAGGAAGTGGCAAGGGCTTTGGAAGAGAGGCTATCGCCCGCCGTAGTGGGAAAAATCCATCAGATGAACGAGGTTTTATACCTTATGCAATCATAACCTTGGAAAAAGGGCTAAAAGAACAGTGCAAGCACAAGTGCAGGCATAAGGTTAAGGACCCTTACCTGCTTTAAAATATCAAGGATTTTCATGGATGTGAGCACCATCAGTCCACCTCCAATAGATAGGGCGTTTGCCATGGATTGTTCCTTCAAAAACTCGCCGTAAAAGTAAGCAAGCAAGGTTATGGAACCTTGAAAGAAAAGAAGGTAGACCGCAGAAAAGACAACACCCTTACCTAAGGAGGAAGACAGAATTATGGAAGAGAATCCATCCATAAAAGCCTTTGAGAGTATAAGCGAACTGTCTCCCCTTGCACCCTCAAGTATGCATCCCATGAGGGTCATCGGTCCCACCGTAAAAAGCAAGGAAGCGGAGATAAAGCCCCTTGCGGTATCTGAGGAGCTTTGGGTAAAGTTCTCTAACCTCTCTTCAAGCCTTAGAAAACTGCCTATTAGTGAACCGACCACAAGCAGAAAAAAGACCTTCAGAAGCTCTGGCTTGTTTTCTGAAATAAGTTTAACACCCAGGGTCAATGTAAAAAGACCTATACCCTGCAGGACAGCCACCTTTAGACGCTCGGGGACAGCTCTGGATATAAAAAGACCCACAGAAGCACCAGCTACTACAAGCCCAGCGTTTACAAGGGTTCCTAAGGTTGGAAACATCAGCCTTCGCTGTTCCGCCTTGCTTGGGCTTGAGAAAGGATGTCTTCAAACATTTTATAAAGGAACTCCGCCCTGTTCTGTGGTGTGTAGCTTTGCAAGACCTTTTCTCTTGCCCTTTGACCTATTTCTCTGGCTTCGTGAGGGTTTTCAAGATAGTAGACCACCTTTTCCTCTATATCTGCCCTGTCGAGGGGGAGGTAGCTTATTATCTCCTGACCGGGTGTAAAAAATCCTGACAGGGTAGCCCTGAAGTCTATAAGGGGTGCACTACCCATAAAGGCAACCTCCAGAGGAACAAAGCCTACGCCAGTGGGAACCGCATGGGGGTAGCTCAAAAGGGTCATATAGGACCTTCCCATAAGCTCAAGTGCCTGCTCCCAGCTTTCTATTGGAACATGTTCGTGCCCCTCTTTCAATTCACCTTCAAAGGCACCCACAATTTTAAGGTTTATTCCCTCAAGAAAGCTCAAAATATACCATCTTTTCCTTGCGGTTGCGTAAAAGCTAATGTCATTGAGAAGCTTTATGTAGTCCTGGGGGTTTTCCTGACGCCACCTTGTAAACTCTTCTTGAAAGTTCTGGTTGAACATGGAAAGGATGTATTCGCTGGCATAAACAAGATGTGCCTCTGGGTTTCTGAAGAGAAACTCACCCACCTCAAAAAAGTATGGGATAAAATCCTCTCTGAGGTTTTGAGCCACCTGCTGAGCCATTATGTTGGGGTCTACCACAGGACCAAGGAAGACCAACTCTATGTCCTTCTCTTCTGAAGGTTCTAACATCTGGCTTGGGTCTACAAAGGGCGTTATATAAAAGGTGCCCCTATCATGTCCGAGAAATTTCAGGCTGTCCGCATACTTGAGGTCTGTGACCACTGGAAGGAAGTTGTTTGCCTGCCTAAGGTCAAACAGCACTGGAAAGTGAAAGAGAGGCTCGTCGGTGAAAAGGCTAACATGCACAAAGCCAAAGGCATCAAATATAGGAACCTTTTCACCTTCTCTTTCTCCAAAAACCACGCAACTACCGTTGAGGTCAAGGGTAAAAAGGGGTGAGAACTCTAAGAGCCTGTTCACCACCTCCTGAAGGTCGCCCTCTGTGAGGTCAAAGTCTTGAACCTCTGCACCCCTCTCTCTAAATATCTCAAGAAGTGCCGGAATATGCCTGTTTATCCCTAAGTCCTTTTCCTGTCTTAGTAAAGCTATCCGCATGGTCTAAAAATCATACCATAGGAATAAGTTTTATTGCTTCCTCTTCCGGCATGGGCTTTCCAAGAAGGTATCCTTGCACATAAGTGCAGGCCATTTCCTGAAGGATTTCCAATTGCTGGGCAGTATTCACGCCTTCCGCAAGGGTCTGGATGCCAAGGTCCCTGGCGAGGTTTACTACATTACGCACTAAAGCCTTCGTTCTCTTGTTTGTTGGAAGCTCTCTTACAAAGGAAATGTCAATCTTTACCACATCCACCGGAATCTCGGATAGGTATGAAAGGGAAGAGTAGCCAGTGCCAAAATCGTCAAGGGCTATCTTAATGCCAGCGGTCTTGAGTATATCTATGTGTTTTAAAGCCTTTTCCTTTTCCACCATGAAAACCCTTTCCGTTATCTCAACGGTTATATCACAGCCCTCCAGCTGTTGGACAAGCATGTCTATAAACTTGCCTTCTTTAAAGCTTCTGGCGGATATGTTTATGGAAAGGGGTATGCGGTGCCTTTCGTAAAAATCTCTGGCAGACCTGAGCAAGAAGGCTTCAAAGTTTTTTAAATATTTACTTTTTTCAAAGTAGTCTATGAAGTGAACAGGTGTGTATACCTTTCCATCCTTATCCACTATTCTTATAAGGGCTTCAAAGCCCGCGAGGGTTATATCCTTGCTTTTCCAGTAAGGTTGATAGTAAAGCACAAAAAGGTCTTCTTCCACCGCCCTCTGAACAAGTCTTATGGCAAGGTTTGTAGTCCTTATCCTCTCTTCAAAGTTTGTTTCAAAGAACCTTCTTTCCCCCTCACCTCCTGCTTTGGCACTTGATAGGGCTATTCCAGCCTTTTCACGAAGTTCTCCAAAGGTAGCTCCGTCAGAAGGATATACAGAAATGCCCATATTAAAGGTGGGCGTAAGGATATCTCCGTTTATAAGGATCGGTCTTCCCAGAAACTCTTCAAGGACTTCAAGAAGCTCAAGGATATCCTCTTCCTTCTCCACAGGCAAAAGAAGGACAAACTCATCGCCCGCAGTTCTTCCAACCATACCCCTGTCTCCAAAAACCTCTAAGAGCCTTTTTGCGGTCTCAACAAGCACTCTATCCCCCACAGCCTCGCCGTAAACCTTGTTTATCATCGAAAAGTTGTATATGTCTACAAGCACCAGAACAGCCATCTGGCTTTTTTTGAGAAGCTCGTTAGCCCTTATTCTCATACCATCAATGTTTAGAATGCCTGTGAGTGTATCGTAGAAGGTAAGCCTTTCCACCTCAGAAGACAGATACACCTCCCTTGTTATATCCTTACCTATTTCCATAAACCTCAAAGAACCATCGGGAAGCCTTACGGGATATATGCTACTCTCAAGGTAGATAAGCCTTCCATCCTTTGCCTTGTTTACAAACAGAGCGTTGAAGACCTCACCAGAAAGTATGGTATCCCAAAGCTCCCTGTAGAATTCGCTTGTATGATAACCAGACTTGAATATCCTTGGGTTTTTACCTATAAGCTCCTCCCTTGAGTAGCCGGAAAGCTCAGAAACTGCTTTGTTTACATACAGTATACTGCCCTTCTCGTCTGTGATAAGAACCCAAGAGTTTGAATTTTCAAGGGCACTTGCTATGACAAGGTTCTTATTTTCCTCTTCGAGTCTCTTGAGAACAAACTCCACATCCTGCTTTATTTCCTCCAGGACCTCCCTGTTCTCCTCTGAGAAAAAATAGGGTTCCTCCGCATATAGGTTTATCACATACTTCACTTCTCCATCCCTTTCTATGGGTATAGCACAAGAGGAGAGGATGCCCATACTTATTTGCCTTTCCCTCCAAGGTTTTATTACGGGATTTTCCAGGGTATTCTCATTTATGTGTATCTTGTTTTCTCTATAGGCTCTTGCGGTTACTCCCTGACCCTCAGGAAGGTCTTCTCTGGTGGATATAAAAATGTCTTTAAGGTAGTCCACTGCCCTACCATAGGAATACAAAGGTGATATAACCTCTTTTTCCATGTCTGGAACACCAACCCACACAAGGGGTAAACCCATACTTTCCACAACCTGCACACATATCTTGTTGAGTAGGTCCTTCTCTGTTTTAGCTTTCAGTATTTGCTGATTTATTCCTATCAAGAAGCTGTAGAGGTTCTTCAGCCTTTTCCTTTTGGTAGTATCTACAAAATAGATCACACCTGCATAAAAGCCTTCGTATAACACAGTCTCAGAAGAGGCTATTGTCCAGGCTATAGTGCCATCCCTTTTAAGAAGGGGAAGCTCCTCATAAAACTCGCTAAAGTGCTCGCCCCTTAACATTCTTTTGACAACTTCCGCAGTAAGCTCCCTATGTTTGGGATGGATTATCCTATCTATAGCTTCAAAGATGTCCATACCAATTAGGTTTTCCTGTGGATAACCTACAAGCTCTGAAAAGCTTCTGTTTACATACTCAATTTTATGAGTGTATAGAAGAACCGCTACATGTTTTGCTCTATCCAGCGTATAGAAAAGGCTTGCCTTTGACCAAAGCTTCATGAATTTATCAAACTCCCTGAAGAGCTTTACAACCCTTTGTATATCTTCCTCACCTGCGGGTTCAAGCTCATCAATGGAGAGTAGGGCGGTTTTCACCTTGTGATAGACATGGGGTTTTGACATGAAGAGATGAGAGGTTTCAAAAACATAATCCTCTACAACCCTAAAAGGAGCTTTATATTCCTCCTCTATCTGTTCCCATGTGTCGTTGTACATAAGGCAGGCATGCACCTGACCCCTTTTCAAAAGCTCAAAGGCGGAGAGGAAGTTTTCTGTAAAAACTATCCTTATCCTCTC
>JAXSNY010000029.1:0-10255 GCA_037925365.1 Aquificaceae bacterium | reverse complement strand
CGGAGATAAAGTCCTCGATGAGTAAGTCTGATGTGTTTGTTTTGAAAAGAAAGGTGGAGTTTTACAAAAAGAGAGAAGGCAAAGAGGTAGATAGGGTCTTGATTATATCTCCTATGGTGGACTCAAAAGCTATGAACCTTGCAAAGGAGTATGGCTTTGAGGTTTATTCCTACCCAGAAGATGTGGAGGGTCTAAATGAGGAACAGTGAGCTTTTTGAGAAGGCAAGGACACTTATGCCAGGGGGTGTTAGCTCTCCTGTTAGGGCTTTTAAGGCTGTAGGTGGAGAGCCTATAATAGTCTCAAGGGCTCAAGGTTCGAGGCTTTGGGATGTGGAGGGCAAAGAATACATTGACTTTCTCATGTCTTGGGGTCCTCTTATCCTTGGGCATTCCCATCCCAAGGTGGTGGAGGCGGTATGTGAACAAGCTAAGAAAGGTCTCTCTTATGGACTAACCAACGAGCATGAGATAACCCTTGCGGAGCTTGTGGTGTCTGCAATGCAGTCGGTGGAAATGGTTAGGTTTGTTTCCTCTGGCACAGAGGCTACCATGTCCGCCATAAGGTTAGCAAGAGGATATACGGGAAGAAAATACGTGGTAAAGTTTGACGGATGCTATCATGGGCATGGAGATAGCCTTTTGGTGAGTGCTGGCTCTGGCGTTGCCACCCTTGGTATACCGGGGACGCCGGGAGTTCCAGAAGAGATTGCAAGCCTCACTCTCGTAATTTCCTATAACGATACTCAAGCCCTTGAGGAGGTTTTTAGAAAATATGGAGAAGACATAGCCTGTGTTATTGTAGAACCTGTAGCAGGTAATATGGGAGTGGTTTTACCAAAACCCGGTTTCTTAGAGAAAATAAGAGAGATAACGAGAGAGTACGGTGCCTCGGTCATATGCGATGAGGTCATAACCAATTTTAGGCTTTCAAAGGGTGGTGCACAGGAGCTCTTTGGCAGAGACCCAGACATTACCTGCATGGGAAAGATATTGGGCGGTGGTATGCCACTGGGAGCTTATGGAGGAAGAAAAGAAATAATGCAAAAGGTGGCACCAGAGGGTCCAGTATACCAAGCAGGAACGCTTTCAGGCAACCCTCTTTCTATGGTAGCAGGTATTGCAACCCTAAGTGAGCTTTTCAGTCTAAACCCATACAAAGAGTTAGAAAGGCTTACAAGAATGCTTACCAATGGAATATCAGAAATACTGCATAGAAAGGGTATACCCCACAGGATAAACCAGATAGCCTCTATGTTTACTGTCTTTTTCACAGAGGAAGAGGTCTATGACTACGAGACAGCCAAAAGGTCAGACAGGGAGATGTTTGGTAAGTTTTTTAGAGCTCTGCTTAGAGAGGGCGTCCTAATCCCTCCTGCTCAGTTTGAGGCATGGTTTCTTAGCACAGCACACACAGAGGAAGACATACATTTGGCTCTTGAGAAGATAGACAAGGCGGTGGCATCAATTTAAAAGCTCTGAGTATACATAGTAGTTATAAAGCACCCTTTTTACATAGTCCCGAGTTTCTCTAAGAGGTATTGTTTCTATAAAAAGGTATTGATCTTCGTGTTGGACCCAACCGCTTACCCTTGCAGGTCCAGCGTTATAGCTGGCGATGGCTTTTACTAAGTCACCGTTCCACTTATCTAACAGGTATCTCAAATAAGCAGTGCCAAGCATTATATTGGTCTCTGGGTCATATATGTTTCTTATTTTTATGCCCTCTTTTCTTGCCACATACTGTGCAGTGCTATCTAATAACTGCATAAGCCCTCTGGCATTTGCCACGGAGACCGCATAGGGGTCAAAGAGGCTTTCCTGTCTAATAAATGCGTATATTAGAGCACTCTCTACGGAATACCTTTCTGAGACTCTTTCTACGATATTTCTATAAGGTTTCGGAAGGGCTACCGCATTATATACAAAACTACCATAACCATATTTTCTAACCGCAAGTCTTACCGCAAGATGGGGGTCAAGGCGAGATATGGCTATAACATCAGAAGGGCTTATATCTCTAAGTCTTTTAAAGGCTTCAAGCCTTGCATACTCAGGAAAACCTGCTTCCCATATAGCTCTTATTGTCCTTGCGGTTTTTGGAAAGCTCTCATCTTCCATCACCACTCTCATTGCTCTGCTTGCCACCGGAAGACCCAACATGGAGCTGGCAACCGCATGATAAAAACCTATGCCGTTAGAAGCTTTTATAAGATACTCTCCTGCGTCTTCTCTCCCTAAGAGCAATGCACTTTTATATGCCCAGAAATTGCCGGCGGATACTTCATCTCTGCTTTGGGCGTTCCTTGTTGAGTTTATAAAGTTTTCAAAGGCTTTCGTATAGTCTCCAATGGCGTAGTAGGATAAACCAAGGTTAAAATCTCTTCTGTACGAGGGCTCCATGCGGACAAGGTAGTTTATTGCTTCCTGAAAACTTCCCCTATGTATGTTTAGTCTTCCAAGTCTGAAAAGGGCATCTGAAAGAAGATTCCTGTCTCTGATAGATGACAGAGTTCCCTCAACCTCTGCCCTTTGCCCCCTTTCATACTGCATTATAGCCAGTTCAACCTTCGCCCTGTCGTCTTCGCATCTTTGAAATACCTCAAAAGCTCTGTCATTTTCTCTGAGAGACTTTAGGGACATGCCGAGCATGTAGCAAACCTTCTGAAAATCCATACCCTCAAGAAGCAAAACCACCTCTCTGTAATACCTTCTCCTAGAGAGTTCTTCTGAGGCAGATAAAGCCTCTTCTGGGGTTAGTTTTATGTTAGGTATAAACTCCCTAAATAGCACAGGAGATTTTAAAAAACCCACTTTTGGGTCTAAGTTTAGCTCCTTCCAAAGCCTGATATACTCACCCCTTAGGTCGTTTCTGAGGTTTCTTGGGTTTATATCCATCAAAAGCCTGCTGACGGATTGAATTTTTCCTGCTTTTAACTCATCCTGTGCGAGAAAAAGCCTTAAATCATCCTTAAAAACCGCATCTGGATAATCTTTTAATATCCTGTATCCAATCAATGCATCCCTTTTCTCCATATAGTTTATAAAAAGTATATACTCTGCTGGTAGCTGTGCGTGGACAAGGAAAGGAAAAATTAAAAACAGCAGTAGGAACATATTATCTTATGTAAGTGATTATAAGCAATATGAATATTCCAAAGAGGAGGTTTACCAATATCAGGTTGGGAATGTGTGAAAGTTTGTTCTTCCTAAAGAGGAAAAAGTAGATGTATGTAAACACCAGGATCATGAGGGCAAAGAGGAAGAGCTTGGTATGAAAGAGAGGATTTTCAGAGAAGTCCCTCCTGTAGCCATGCCATAGCCCCATGCCCGTTATGAACAAAACAAGTATAGAGAGCCAAACCGCAGGGAAAAATTTTGAAAATACCGAGCGAAGAAGCTTGTGTCTTTGATCCTCGTTAGGAAGCTCCTTGAGGGATGGTTTAAGAAAAAGCAGGCTGTATACCATTCCGCCTATCCATACAATGGCAAAAAAAATGTGAAGAAATTCCAGACTCTTAATCATTTTCAGAGTTTCTCCTTAGTCTTACTACCTGAACCTTACCCTGGGCTATGTCTTCTATAGCTTGGGAAGTCTTCTTTATAAGCTCACCTCTTGTCTTGTCCCTTACAAAGATATCTTCACCCCTTTCCAGTAGCTGGCTTACTCTCTTTGTTGCAGCGTGCACAAGTTCATACCTTGAAGATACCTTCTTAAGTGCTTCTTCTATGTTGGGTCTCCTACTCATCTTTAAGCCTCCTTTAATAAAACATTATAATCCCTTTTCTCGCTTACGGACTTTAACTCTTCAGGCAATTTGGAAAGCTCGTTGAAAAAGGTCTCTCTTATCTCTTTCAAAGTAGGCAGTGGCTTTGTAAGGTTTCCCTTTTTGAATACAAGCTCCACAAGCCCTCCCTCTCTGTAGGGAATAACCTCATCGTAGCACATAAGACCATTTTCATAATACCTTATGACTTGTCTTTTGTAAGGAAAGGTTTGCTTTCCAGGGCTTAACTTAAACTTTGGTTTTCCTTCATATTCCACCAGCTTGTAGGCTATATCAAGATAGGGAGCATCCGCAGAGGTCAAAACCTTAGTGCCAACGCCAAAGATATCCACAGGTGCACCATTTGATACAAGTTTGTGTATGTCCTCTTCATCAAGCCCTCCACTTACCACTATCTTTATATCCCCAAAGCCTTCCCTTTGGAAAAGGTCCTTTACCCTTATACACTCCTCAAGCAGGTCTCCACTGTCAATCCTTACTCCCACAACTTTTATACCCTCTTTCATCAACCTTATAGCCTTTTTTGCCCCCTCAAAGGTGTCATAGGTGTCTATAAGAAACACGGTCTTGTCTGGAAAGCTCCTTGCAAAAGCCTTAAAGGCTTCTTCCTCCTCCTCAAAGACCATTACAAAGGAGTGTGCCATAGTGCCAAAGACAGGAATTCCGTATTTCCTTCCCGCTTCAAGATTTGAAGTGCCCGCAAAGCCCGTTATGTAGCAAGCCCTTGCTCCATAGAGACCTGCGTCAAGCCCATGTGCCCTTCTTAAACCAAAGTCCACAGGAGCCTTGCCCTTGGATGCTATGTAGCACCTTGCGGATTTTGAAGCAATAAGCGTATTGTAATGCACTATGTTTATAACGAGTGTCTCAAGGATTTGCACCTCTGGTAAGGACCCTTCTATCTGAACAATTGGTTCATTCTGAAAGACTATCATGCCCTCCCTTATAGCGTAGAGGTTTCCCCTAAACTGATACTGCTCCAGATAATCCAAAAACCAGTCCTTAAAGAGGTTCAAAGACTTTAGATACCTTAGCTCCTCACTACCAAACTTAAACTCCCCAAGAGCTTCAATAAGAGGCTCAAGTCCACAGGCAACGAGAAAGTTTCTGTTTTTTGGAAGTTTTCTCACAAAAAGGCTAAAGACAGCCCTACCTACTTTGTTAGTTTCAAGGTAAGCTTGAGCCATTGTAAGCTCATAGAGGTCTGTAAAGAGCCCCTTTGCCCTCATGGTAGTATTTTACTCAAAGTCCAAAAGACTAAGAATTTCTTGGCTTAGCTTTCCTCTATTTTCCCACGCCCAGTTTTGAAGCTCCCACAGGTTTACCATAAGGTCATACTTCCCAACCTCTCTGTTGTAATCTTTAACAAAGTCCGCTATATCTTTTGCTTCTCCTTCTGACAAGCCCGTAAGTATCTTCCTGCTTATGTATCTTTCTATCCAAAACTTAACATGCCCATCCCTTATATCAAGGTTAAGACTTTCCGCCTTTTCCAACACCTTTTTAACCTCATCTATAGGAGCAAGCCTTTTAAGAAGAAGGTAGAGCTTTAAGCGGAGGTATGCTTTTACCTTATCTTCTATCAAAATGCCTGCCTCGAAATATCTGCCTTGTGCGTGGAAAAGCAGGTTCTCAAGTAGGAGTTCGTAGCTTTCGGTAAAACTCACATCTCCCTCAAGGTATGCAAAAGCCCATTTATCCAATAGCCAGCTGAGAAAAGGTTGAGGCACATGGACAAGATTAAACTCCCTTAACTCCTCCAAGGCTTCAAACTCCTCTTCCGTTTCCATATCCTTGATGTAGACCTTCCAAGGCTCAAAGCCTCCCACCTTATAGTAAAAATTTCCCAATATTCCCTCTTGAGGTATAACATCTGACAACTCAAGGACAGTTATGGAAGATACTAACCGCTCCTTTGAGACCCTCTGAGGCAGGACAAGACTTTGCCACACCCCAAGACCATTGCCATAGGTCTGGAGATTGCTGGGAGCTTCAGAAAGCACACTGAGAAATCTTTCTTCAAGCTCTCTATCACCTATAAGGTCAATGGCTTTTTTTGCAAAGAGTAGGTTCTTTACCGCCTCTATACCAGAGATATCAGCGAAGAACCAACCATCAGAAGAAAAGGCATAGCTTATGTATTTGTAAGCATATAGATGCTTAAAAAGCTCCACTCTCTCCTTTTTGCTAAGAGGTCTTTTTGCCTTTTTCTGCAGATATTCTTCCTTTGAACCTCCAAGCAGTATATCTACAAAGTCAAAAAGGGCACTCTGTGGGTCTTTTGTATACTTTTCCAGAACTCTAAATAGTCCTTCCCTTACCTCTGACCTAATTATCTCAAGGGCTTCCCTCATGGGTCCTCTCCACTTTTGATGCCAACCGGGAAGCCCACCAGTGGAACATCCACAGTCAGACCTCCATCTTTCTATACCATGAGCACAACTCCAAGAGGTAAACTCCCATATGTCTGTTTCTCCTTCTGGATGCATGGTTTCATGTATTTCCTCAAGACTTTTAATGTTTGTATAGTTCTCTATAAGGTAAGCGAGACCCATCTCACCAAACTTTTTGTGATGACCGAAGGTCTCGCCGTCCACCGCAATAAGGGTAAGACCTTTTCTTGCACTTGCTCTTCTTATAACCTCATCCATTTTGTTTATGAGCTCTCCAAAGGCTATACCGTGAGAAAGTTCTCCATCGTAGACAAAGATATCTATATGACCTTCTGGCATATGGAGTCTAAGGTAGTTCCCCTTTGTTTTGACCTGATGTGGTGCAAGTATAAGGTATTTTATGCCATGCTTTACCAAGAGGGAAAGGGTTCTTCTGCCTACCGCAAGCTCAGGAAGCCAAAAACCAGAGGGTTTTCTTCCAAAGACCTTCTCAAAGGCTTTTATACCCCAGACTATCTGGACCTCTCTGTCCTCTTCTGGGTCAAGAGGTAGTATGGTGTGGTTAAAGCTCGTGGCTATAGCCCTTTTACCCGCAGTTTTGAGCCTTTGGACAAACCAGGGCTTTTCCCTAAGAAGCCAAGAGAGAAGACTGTAGGTGAAGTTAAAACTTATATGTTCGTAGTTGTTTATCACCTTGAGTATATTACCCTCTCTCCTATAGTGTGCGTAAAGGTTTGGAAGATAGGATTCTCTGAATATTCTCTCGTTCCAATTCTCAAAAGGTTGGGCAGAATCCTCTATGGGTACAAGACCAAGGTATGGATTTTCTCTTGGTGGTTGATGAAAATGGCAATGTATACAAAGAAAGTTCATAGCTCCACAAAAACCCCCATCCTCTCAAACTTTTTGACCCTTTCCTGCACTAACTCCTCGGGTTTCATTTGTAAGAGTTCTCTCAGGCATTTTCTTAAGACGCATTTTAGCACCCTTGCACTTCTTTTGTGGTCCCAATGGGCTGAACCAAGAGGCTCTGGCACTATGGCATCTATAACTCCAAGCCTTAGAAGGTCTTGGGCTGTGAGCTTGAGGGCTTTTGAGGCTTCTTTTACCTTGCCTTGGTCTTTCCAAAGTATTGCCGCACAACCTTCAGGAGATATCACCGAATAGACCGCATTTTCTAACATAAGCACCCTATTGGCAACTCCAAGAGCAAGGGCACCACCAGAGCCACCCTCTCCTATTACCACCGCAATACTTGGAACTTTTAAGTAGCCAAAGGTATAGAGACTTTGGGCTATGGCTTCAGACTGCCCCCTTTCTTCCGCACCTATACCCGGATAGGCACCCGGTGTATCTATTAGCGTTATAACGGGCATGCCATACTTTTCCGCCAACTTTGCTATCCTTATAGCCTTTCTGTAGCCTTCGGGATGAGGCATACCAAAGTTCCTTTCTACCTTCTCCTTTGTTGTCCTCCCCTTTTCTTGACCTATCACCGCCACAGGGAAAGTGTCAAAGTAAGCAAAACCAGCCACTATGGACTTGTCATCCCCGAAACACCTATCTCCATGAAGCTCTATGAAGTTTTTGAATATGAGGTTTATATAGTCAACTGCGTGTGGTCTTTGAGGATGTCTTGCAAGGAGAACCCTCTCCCAAGGGTCAAGTTTTGAATATATCTCTTTGCTCTTTTTTAAGAATTCCCTTTGAGCTTTTCTGAGCTCCTTTTCCCTCTCTTTGTCTCCAAGGCTGTATAGCCTTTTGAGTTGATCAACCTTTTGGTATATCTCTTGAAGCTCCCTCTCAAAATCCAGAACCATTGGGAAGATTATAACATGGTAGGCGCGGGCGGATTTGAACCGCCGACCTCTGGCGTGTCGGGCCAGCGCTCTGCCAGCTGAGCTACGCGCCTTATGAGTTATAATTATAACATGCTCTTTGTCCTTTCCGCACCTTCTGGCACGGGTAAGACTACAGTGGCGGATAGACTTCTCAAAAGCTGTCCAAAGGTAAAGAGGATAATAACCACAACCACAAGACCACGAAGGGAAGGAGAGGTGCATGGTGTGGATTACATATTCATAGATAGAGAAGAGTTTGAGAGAAAGATAGAGGAGGGCTATTTTCTTGAATACGCCAATGTTTATGGAAACTACTACGGCACACCTAAGGACCAAGTCCTTAAGAATGAGGAAGAAGGCATAGACTCCCTTCTTGTTATAGATGTGCAAGGTGCAAGGAAGGTAAAGGAGGTCTATCCAGAAAGCGTGCTTATCTTTCTTATGCCACCAAGTATTGAAGAATTGAGGAGAAGACTCTTAGGTAGGGGCTACGGTAGGGAAAACTTGGAACAAAGGATTCAAAAGGCTGAAGAGGAGATAGCCTGTGCAAGGCGCTTTGACTATATAGTGGTAAACGAGTTTATAGACAAAACCGTTGAAGCTCTTCACACAATAATAGTTGCTCACAGATACAGACGGGAAAATTTTCTAAAGAAGCCTAAAGTAAACGATGAGGTCATAAGTCGTATTCTCAGCGAGGGCTCTTGTAAGAGCTTTGAAGCTCTATGAATGGTATATAATTTAACCTATGGGATACAGGGTAGCGGTAGTTGGTGCAACAGGCGAAGTGGGAAGGACTTTCCTAAAAGTTCTGGAAGAGAGAAACTTTCCCGTGGACGAGCTGTTCCTTTTTGCCTCAGAGAGGTCTGAAGGGCTTGAGCTTGCCTTCAAGGGTGAAAGGTTAAAAGTTCAGGCACTTAATAAGGTCGCTGACTTCAAAGGCATAGATATAGCACTTTTTTCTGCAGGTTCTTCCATAAGTAAGGAGTATGCACCGAGGTTTGTCTCTGATGGTGCGGTTGTTATAGATAATTCCTCTGCATGGAGGCTTGACCCAGAAGTGCCTTTGGTAGTGCCAGAGGTAAACCCAGAAGATGTCAAAGAACACAAGGGTATAATAGCCAACCCTAACTGCTCTACCATACAGATGCTTGTAGCACTAAAGCCCATATACGATGCGGTTGGGATAGAAGCCATAGTGGTCTCCACCTACCAGTCAGTGTCTGGTGCAGGTGCAAAAGCTATAAGGGAGCTTCAAGAACAAACAAGGACATGGTGCGAAGGAAAAGAAATACCACCAGCAAAGGCACTACCAAAAAGAATAGCCTTCAACGTAGTGCCACAGATAGACATTTTTACAGAAAACGGATACACGAAGGAAGAGTTAAAGATGCTAAACGAGACCAGAAAGATACTCCATGACCCCCATATAAGAGTTTCCGCAACCTGCGTAAGAGTGCCGGTCTTTTATGGACATTCAGAGGCGGTAAGCGTCAAGTTAAAGTCCGAACTATCTCCAGAGTCCGCAAGGGAGATACTAAGCAAGGCAAAAGGCGTTGTAGTGGTGGACAACCCCGTAGAGGGTCTATACCCTCTTGCGATAGACGTGGCAGGAAAAGATGAGGTCTTTGTGGGAAGGATAAGAAAAGATTTGGTCTTTGAGCCAGGGCTTTCCATGTGGGTAGTGGCGGACAACATACGCAAAGGTGCGGCTACCAACGCAGTGCAGATAGCAGAACTTCTAACCCAATACGCTATGGTGTAAAGATGCTAAGGATTAAAGGCTTTGCCCTTCAGAAGGCTATAGCACAAGCGGAGAGAGACTACCCTTATGAAACCTGTGGTCTTCTTTTAGGAAAAGTGGAAGGAAACCTAAGGACCGTATTTGGAGTATATGAGACACCTAACGCAAACCCTGACAGAAAACATGACCGTTATGAGATAGCACCAGAGGATTACCTAAGGGCTGAAAAAAAGGCAAAAGAATTTGGGCTTGAGATAGTGGGCGTATACCATTCCCACCCAGACCATCCAGATAGGCCTTCTCAATTTGATGAGGAGAGGGCTTTTGAAGGCTTTTCCTATCTTATCCTCTCTGTAAGCAAGGGTAAGGTGGTCTCCTACAGAAGCTGGGAGCTTGTTGACCAAAAGTTCAAAGAGGAGGAGATTTTAATATTTGGATGAAGCCACGAGTAAGACCCCTTGAAGTTATTCCTCACGGCGAGTCTTTTTGGCT
>JAXSNY010000028.1:0-10381 GCA_037925365.1 Aquificaceae bacterium | reverse complement strand
GGACTACAGGCACATACTTTAAACCCTCTGAAAAGCCTCTCAAAGAGGGAAAAAAAGCCCTTGCCATGTTTGAAGAGCCAAAGGGTGCCATATACATAGACGAGGGTGCATACAAGGCGATAAAACAGGGTAAAAGCCTTCTTCCTGCAGGTATAAAGAAGGTGGAAGGTAGCTTTCAAAGAGTAGACGTGGTAGTGCTATACGATGAAAGAGGCTTTCTTGTGGGAAAGGGAAAGGTAAACTTTAGCTCAGAAGAGGTTCGCAAGATTATAGGCAAAAAGGGAAGAGAGGTAAAGGATTTACTGAAAACTTCCATTGAAGAGGTGGTGCATACAGATAGGCTCGTTATATTCTAAACTTACAAATACCCCGCCTCAACACCTATGCAAGCGTTCCAAACCACACCTATCTTGTCCTTATACTTTTCTATGACCTCTAAATTTTCACAACCGGGCTGTAGCCACACGCACTTGGCACCTACTTTAAGTGCTTCCTCAAAGATGGGTTCTATATGTGCTGGGTTTCTAAAGACATTTACAATGTCTATGGGCTCTGGCACTTCGGACAAGGAGGATAGTACCTTAATGCCCAGTATCTCCTGTCCTGCATACTTGGGGTTTATCAGATAAACCCTGTGCATACCTTTAGCTACCACTCTCTCTGTTACATAGTATGAAGGTCTTTCTGGGTCTGGGGATATACCAACTACTGCCACAACCTTTGACTCTTTTAATACTTGCAGAGCATTGTCTTGATGTGGATGATGAAGCTCCTTCATGGAAAGTATTATACTACATATATGGTGAAAATAGGCATAACGATAGGCGACCCTGCAGGAGTTGGACCTGAGCTCATAGTGAGACTTTCCAGATACTTTGACCCTCAAAAAGCATACATAATATACGGAGAGAAGAAGATAATACAGGCGGTCAAAAGGGAGCTAAGTGTGGACTTTGAATTTTCGGAGATATACACGGTAGAGGAGATTAAATCTCCTGGTGTATACATAGCGGACTTAAACATAAGCGAAACAGATAGACCATTGCCTTCTCTAACCTCGGGTAAGGTGGCGGTTGCATACCTGGGAAGGGCTGTGGTAGATGCGGTCTACGGAAAACTGCAAGGGCTTTTAACTATGCCTATAAACAAATTCTGGGCAAAGCTGGCAGGGTTTTCCTATGAGGGTCAGACAGAGTTTTTAGCTCAGGCTTGCAATGTGAGAGAGTATGCTATGCTTATGTATTCAGAAAAGTTAAAGGTAGTGCCTTTTACCACACATATACCTCTAAGAGAAGTGCCAGAGAGAATAAGAAAAGACCATATCGTTAAGAAGGTAAAGCTAATAGACAGAGAGTTCAAAAGGCTTTTTGGGCTTGAGCCAGTAGTTGGCATTCTTGGTCTTAACCCCCATGCGGGGGATATGGGAGCTATAGGGGAAGAGGATATGAGAGAGATTGCACCTGCGGTAGAGGCTCTAAAGGAAGAAGGCTACAAGGTTGACGGTCCTCTATCTCCGGATAGTGCCTTTTTGAACATAAACTACGATGTTTATCTGTGTATGTATCATGACCAAGGGCTTATACCTTTTAAAATGCTCGCCTTCAGGGAAGGTGTGAATTTAACGCTTGGAATACCCTTTGTGAGAACCTCTCCAGACCATGGAGTAGCTTATAACATAGCTTGGAAGGGTATAGCGGATGAAGGTCCATCTCTTAGTGCCCTTAGGTTGTGTGAGAGGTTGGCAGAAAAGGTATGGGAATAAAAAAGAGAGTGAGCCTCAGCTTGGCTTTTTCCCTTGCCTTTACCCTTGCGGTTGCCTTTTTGATTCTTTCCTTAATATTCTCTCAAATTCTTGAAAGAAGGATAGAAGAAACTTATAGGCTCGTATATGATAACTATAAAGAAATGTTAAAGAGGGAAGAGAAGAACCTCTCTATGTTGGCAAGCTACGCCCTCCCTTCTTCCGCTTACTATTACAGAGAAAAACTTCCTGAGACAAAATGCGAAGAGGTAGCCTATTATCGCGTAACTTCTACTGGACCTTATTACGGCATAAACGGACACTACCCAGAAGGTTGTTTCTTTATAGGTATAAGTCTTGAAGAAATACTTAGGTTTATGGAAAACCTAATGAATATAGATTGGGTGGTATATTACAACAGAGAGCTCATCCCTGAGATTGTAGGGGAAAACTTGGATACATTCATGAAAGACAAGGTCGTTATAAGCAACATGGTTATTGATAAGTTTTCCAAGCAGTATATTCTCACTCTACCCCTTAACGTAAGGGGTTATATGTTGCATGGTGAATTTCTTGAGAAGAGCCTCCTTATGGAGATTCCCCTAACAAACATGAAAGGCTTGCCTGTGGGTAGAATCATTTTTATAAAGGATGTTTCAGGATTATACAGGGAAGCCTACACAGTCCTTTTTGTGCTTGCTCTTTATTCAGTGTTTATGTTGTCTCTTCTTACCCTTTTACTCTTTAGGATTGTATCCACTGTAATAAATAGAGTAGTTTTTCTAAAGGATGTAACCGCAAGAATAGAGAAGAAAGACTTTGCAGTGATAAATCTCCTTGAAAATTCAAAGGAAAGATGGAAGGATGAGGTTTATGAATTAAAGCACAGCATATACAACATGGCTCTTAGCCTAAAATCTGCCTTTGAGGAGCTTGAGAAAAAGAAATCTGAACTTGAACAGCTCGCATATTACGACCCGCTTACTGGACTTCCCAATAGAAGGTTCTTCTTTGACCATGCAAATCTCATTCTTGAAAGCTCAAAAAGATACAGAAATCCAATTAGCCTTCTCATAATAGATATAGACCACTTTAGGAAAATAAATGATACCTATGGACATGAGGCCGGTGACATTGTATTAAAGAGCTTTGCAGATATCTTGAAGAAAACCATAAGACAGTCAGACCTCGCAGCAAGGCTTGGGGGAGAGGAGTTTGTTCTTCTTATGCCCAACGCTACCCTCCAACAGGGTAAAGTGATGGCAGAGAGGGTAAGGGTCAGCTTCCAGAATAGCCTTATAGTATACGAAGAAAAGGAAATAAGGGCAACTCTAAGCGTTGGGCTTGCGAGCTTTAAATCGGGTATTGAAAGTATTGACGACCTCATAAGAATGGCGGATGAAGCCCTTTACAAGGCGAAAGAGTTGGGAAGAAACAGGATAGAGGTTTATGAGGCTTAGAATATGGGAATTTCAAGGGCTGGGTTAGCCAAAGCCCTCAACATACCAAACTTTATGGCTCTGACCATCTTCCCTTCTAACTTCCTTTCCCTAAACCTTATAAAGTGATGGAAAAGCACACCGCTTGCCTCAAGACCAAGCCCCCTGTCAAAAAGAAGTTTTTCAGACCAGCTTTTTATGGTTTGAGACCTCAAAAATCTATTTCCTGGGTTTAGCGGTCTGTTTTTCCCTAACCCCACAAACTGATAACCGCATACGCTTCCCTCTTTGAGGAAAACCTTTACCAGCTTGCCTTCCCACTCAAAACTATAAGAGCTTTCTGAGTCTTCAAAAGTCCCGCCACTTCCTGCAGTGGCACTTCTTGTCTTTACCGCGTTGTAGTCCACAAGCCCTGGGTTTTTAACTTTTAACCCTGCCATGTTAAAGCCTGCTATAGCTCCAGCCTGCTGTGCAGGTGGAAAGAGAGCTATCCAACGGTGGTTTCCCCAGGCATCCAAACCAGAACATATATCACCTGCTGCGTAGACATCTGGGTCTGAGGTTTGCTGGTATTCGTCTACCAGTATACCACCCACGACCCTACCAGTGGCTTCGTTTATGTGGAGCTTTATGTCCGTATCCGCCACAAGGTTAGTCCTGGGTCTTACACCCGTTGAGAGAATAACCATGTCCGCCCTTATGAACTTGCTCTTGTCTGTGCCATTTGGTCTTATTTCAACCGCTTCTACCCATTGGTCTTCACCATGTATGGCTACCACTTGATGGTTTAGGTAAAAGTGAATCCCTTCCTCCTCAAGAGGCTTCATATACTTGTCGGACATAAACTTGTCCAACATCCTTGGAAGGACTCTATCAAAGAACTCCACCACATGCACTTCAAGACCCATATGCCTTAGGGTTTCTGCATCCTCCACACCAATAGGTCCTGCACCCACTATAACCACGCTCCTGACCTTACCAGAGAAAACCCACTCCCTTATTCTCTTTGCATCGTAGAGGTTTTTGGCTGTGGTTACTCCGCCAAGCTCAACCCCTGGTATGGGTGGCACAAAGGCATAAGCTCCAGCGGCCAAAAGGCACTTGTCATAGGGTATCTCCTCCCCGCCTCTGACTATAACCACCTTTCTCTTATTGTCTATTCCCACCACTTCCTTTTTAGGTCTAAAGTCCACCCTATGTTTCTCATAGAATACATATCCTCCCTTGTAAAAGAGGGCTTCTTCTGATATGTCCCCTCTTATAACATTCTCCATACAGTTGGGCGCATAGGCCGGAAACTCCTCATCAGAAAGCACCACTATTTCAGACTCTTGGTCTACTTTTCTAAAAGCCTCTATAGCGCTAACCGCAGCAGGTCCATTTCCTACTATTACCACACGCATGACCTACATTATAATACTAACCATGGGGGTATGCTACTACAGAGGGAAAATAGAGGATTTCACGAAGGATTTCAATGACGGTAAATCCTTTGCAAGCCACATGAAGTCTGCAAACATAAAGTTTACAGGCAGTAAGGTAGAGGAAGGTCAGTATAGGGCTTGGGAAGAATCCTACGAGTATGTGAAAAAGCTCTTTGAAGAATTAAAAAGGAAAAATCTTGGAGGTGTAGAGTGTATATTTGAATATGTTTTCCCCGTAATCCAAAGAAGAATGGACCTTATACTTATAGGGAGTAAAGAGGGTAGTAGCAAACTAGTAGTGATAGAGTTTAAAGGTCACAGAGAACTCTATGGAGATAACAAAGGAAATTATTCAGAGAAAGATAGAGCATTAGAGCAATTGGTAGGATACATAAATATGATAAAAAATTTCCACTCAGAAGCTTCAAGGTTTCATATTGCCGGTATCCTTTGGTTTTACAATCTAAGCGACGAACTCGTAGAGCCAAATATAAAAAATATATATGTTTTCAGTGGTGCCAATTACGCAGATTTGGCAGAGAAAATAGTAGATTATATAGACGGCCCGCCTCAAGAGGAAGAGCTTGAGGCTTTCTTGAGAGGTCAATACAAACAAGGACTGAAGCTTTTTGAGTTTTTCAAAAACCAAGGGGCAAGGCTTTTGAAGGAGGGGGGTAAAGCCTTCTATGCCTATGGCTTTATACCTTCAGAAAGCCAATGCAAAATAAAAGAGGAAATACTAGAAAAGTTAAAAAAGGATGAGGGAGTAGTTTTTTTTCATAAGGGGTGGTCCTGGTTCTGGAAAAACCTACTTGGCCCTTTCACTATGGGTGGCATCTTTTAAGATGGGAAAACAAACTGCGTTAGCATACAAAAATAACAGAATCGTAGAAACACTGTCATATATAGTCAGTAAAATCGATACAGAGGGAACAACTAAAAAGAATACGCCTGTTGATTATTTTATAAAACTTGCTGACAGTAAAAGGGAAAGCACCTTTGACCTCATTATTTATGATGAAGCCCAGAGAATGACAGAACAGACCATCAGGAATGCTCTATCTAAGAAGGATAAAATAAAAGTCTTTATATACGACGATAACCAGATACTTTTGCCCTCGGAGGCGGGTTGGACGGAGAACTTTATAAAAATAGCGGGAGACCTAAAGATAGACTTTCATCTTTTTGAATTGCATGGCTATCTGAGAGTGAAGGGAGGGGAAAAATATCACCAATTTGTTGAAGAACTCCTAGAAGGCAAAAGTCCAACTCCCAATTTTGAAGACTATGAGTTTTGTCTCTTTGAAGACATAAGGGATATGCTTGGAGCTCTGAGAGAAAAGACAGAGAAACATAGAGTGGCTCTTGTAGCTGCCTTTACTGAATCGCCAGGAGACCGGAAGAATCCGCTAAAAAAAACTCTTTTGAACCGAAGGGTAGGTTATCCTCTTTGCAGCGGTTTTGACCTATACAAGGATATGGACCTAGATATATACTGGGCGATGGACAATAGAGAACAATATCCCAAGTTCTGGATAGAAGGTTTGTCAAATGAGCTCAATCTATGTTCTTCCATATACGGTTGTCAGGGCTTTGAAGTTGATTATGTGGGTGTCATATGGGGAAGGGACTTAGTGTGGAGGGATGGCTGCTGGACCCTTGGTGATAACTGTACGGACAGCGTGGAAGGTGAGAAGTCCCTACAGAAGCTTTTTGAAAGGGCAAAGGAAGACAGAAATACACAAGCTCAACAGTTAGCTCTCAAACTTTTGCAAAACCGCTACAGGATTTTCCTAACTCGTGGCATACATGGCACATACATCTTCTGTGAAGACAAAGAGACTGCCAATTATCTCAAGAGCCTTCTAAACAGAAAGTGAACCGTCTAGCCTCATGATATACTCCAAGCATGTCCTCACGCCAAAGCCTGTGCCACCCTTTGAATAGTAGGAGAACTCCTCTCTTAGGTGTGCAGGTCCTGCAATGTCCAGATGCACCCACTTTATCCCTTCGCCCACAAACTCCTCAAGAAACATAGCAGCGGTTATGGCACCTCCATAGCGACCTCCAGAGTTAAGCACATCGCCTTCGCCCTTCTTTATCTTCTCTCTTAGCCTTTTGTCATCCATTGGTAGTTTCCACATGCGTTCTCCCGTGAGTTTTGAAAGGCTAAGGATCTCATCCCCAAACTCATCGTCATTGGTAAAAAGCCCTGCGGTGTATTCTCCAAGAGCTACCATACAGGCACCTGTTAAAGTTGCCATGTCTATTATTTTTGACACTCCTAAGTTTGAGGCGTAAGAGAGGGCATCCGCCAAAGTTACTCTTCCCTCCGCATCCGTATTGTCTATCTCTATGGTTTTTCCGTTCATAGCCCTTATTATGTCATCGGGTCTGTAGGCAGTCCCGCTTGGCATATTCTCCGCAGCACCAAAGATGCCGTGGACCTCCACCTGAGGCTTTAGCTGTGCAATGGTTTTCATTATTCCTATAACCGCACAGGCACCAGACTTGTCCATCTTCATAGTTCTCATATAGTCTCCAGTTTTTATGTTAAGACCTCCACTGTCAAAGGTAAGCCCCTTACCCACTATGGCAATTTTTTCTTTAGGCTCGTCCTGAGGTCTGTATACCATATGGACAAACCTTGGTGGAGTTGCAGAGCCCTTTCCTACACTCCACAGAGCTTGCATACCCATTTCTTGGATCTCCTTCTCATCATACACTCTACACTCAAGCCCATGTTCTTGTGCGACCTTCTGTGCGATATCCGCAAGGGTTATAGGGTTTATAAAGTTCCCGGGTTCATTTACAAGGTCTCTTGTAAAGTTCTGTGCCTGAGCAAAGACCCTACCAACTTCCACCGCCTTTGGGTCTGCACCGCATATATAAACTTCCTCAAGCCTTTGCTCCTTTTCCTCTTCCTTCTTTGTCTTATACTTGTCAAAGCGATAACTTCCAAGAATTGCACCCTCAGTAATTGCTTTACTTAGCCTGTAGTCAAGGCTTCCAGCGTATATATACAGGGTTTTGACCCTGTCCTTGTTTGCCCTCTTAGAGGCTAAAGCAGAGGCAATCCTGTAGCTATCCTCACCCACCTTCTCCTTCTTTCCAAGCCCTACCACATAAAAGACCCTTACATCATCACCCACAAGCAGGCTAACCTTTGCCAGAGTTTCTTCTTTACCCTTAAAGTTTTCCGCAGAAAGCATTTTCTCCACCTGCCCCTTAAGAGACCCAAGAAAATCAAGCTTCTCTCTGTCGTTTTCAAAGAGAAAGATAGCTATAGGTTCTTTTACTTCCTCTGCCTTAAAATCCTTTGCGTATACTCTCATCTTTCACCTCCAGAGATATAACTATTCTAATTCAATCTTGGCTTTGAGCCTTTATATTCTAATTTATAGTATCTACCAGTTCCTCTTCAAGTAGGCTATAATCCTGATTGACCGCATTTCTAAGCTCCCTTAACTCAAACCACTCTTTTGAAGAGTCAACGATGCCTAATTTCTCTGCAAGGTTTATCATGTCTTGGCGACCAGTCTCTAAAAATATTGACACCTAATAATGGTAATTTGTTGCTTGAATTGTTTCACATATGAACTCACAAACAAAAGCTATAATATCCCTATGTATAGGACTATTGAAGTCCCATGCCCTACCACAAAGAGAAAAAGCACCCTTATAGCTCATATCCTAAAGCTATACAGAAAAACCGCTGAAATAATATCAAACTTCCAGTGGTTTCTTTTCTTTAAAACTGGCTCTTTCTCCAGAAAAGCTAACATAAAACACTTAAACTGCCCACTTTCAGAAAGGTTCAAGTCCACTATCCAATACCATGTGGTAGTCCCTACACTGGAAAGTTTTATTGGCAATTTCCAAGAAAGGTTCAAAGAGATAGCCTTTGCCTCAACTCCAGAAAGGAATGGCTTATTCCAAAAAGTGGGGACTGTTTCAAAATTTGTGTAAATTCTGCCATACTTTATAACATACCCTCAAAAAGAATTATTAGCTGAGACTATATCCTCTTGCCCATTCAACTCCTAACACCTTACTGTGGCTTGAGGCATAAGGTCTTTGAGTAGCTCACTGAACTCCCTGCGGTATTGTTTTGCTTTCTCCTTGCTTGGCTGTTTCATGTTAACACCTCCTTACTTTATTTTTACACAATGGATGAAACAGTTCCGACGGGACAATACTACCTGTTGCTAATGTGAACAGGACGAGGACACAGAGGATAAAGCGATTTGCAGGCAGGGTATTCTGGGCAAAGAGAAAGAGGAATATATACAGTCAACATTACAAGGGGAGGGTAAAGTGGGAGGAGTTATACTATGGAGTGCTTGTGATGGTTTTATGCGATGAGACTGGTGTGGTGTATGACATATGGTTCAAGCCTGGCAATTGGCATGAGGTGAGGGCATGCAAGGAAAGGAAGAGGAGGAGTAGTTGGTTTAGATATCTGGTAAGTAGTAGTGAGGTTTACGGTGATAGGGGTTATCGTGGGGTAGATGTTGTGTTGATATGCGATGCAAAGGAGGACAAGGCATTGAGGCAGGTAGTGGATGGGACAATAGGTGCGGTTTGAATTTTGTAAGTAGGTGGCGTAAAGGTATAACTTTGCTTAGCTACTTGTATGCTTATGCTATTGGCTACAGCTTTTTTAGGAGGGCTTACCTATGGTCTTAATTTCGCACCCGACGTATGGGTTATATTATAAAAGCTATGAGATTATTCTTGGCTTTGTTTTTGAGCCTTTCACTTTCCCTTGCAAAGGACTTTTGCATAAAAGAGGTGGAAAACCCCTATGCGGAGGTTTACCTAAGCTACGCTTTTAGAAAGGGTCTTGAGAGGGCGGTGTTAGAGTCGGGAAACAGGTTCAGGTGTGGTGACGGAGCTCAGGAAATAAAGCCATATATAGAATTGTTAAAGGAAACGCCCATAGCCTTTACTCCTCAGCAAAGGGTTAGTGCCTATAACTTAGAGCTAAGGGTTGGTTTAACTGTGGGTGAGGTAAAAAGGGTTTTTTCAACCTCTGTCCCATACTCGCAACCCACAGGAAGTGTGGGTGACCTTCCAAGGAGAGGGGCTATTCAGGATGCCTTTGGTATAATCTACATAGACATGCTTGAGTTTATGAAAGAGCTTGAGGAGAAAAGATGAAGTGCCCAAGATGTGTTAATGTGGAACTTTTGGAAGTCAACAAGTATGGTGTTTTGGTGGATGTTTGCCCTGTCTGTGGAGGCATATGGCTTGATAAAGGCGAGCTATCCAAGATAATTCAAGCCATACAAAGAGCGGAAAGTGCCCTTGACGAGGAGCTAAGGGGAATAACAAGAGAGCATCCTGAGGTCTATAGAAGATACGAAGAATACAAGCACAAAAAGAAGAAAAAGTCCATCTTTGGCGAGATATTTGATATATTTGACTGATGGAAGACCTTAGGTTTATGAAAAGGGCTTTAGAACTTGCATATTTGCGTAAGGGTCTTACGCATCCTAACCCTACCGTAGGCTGTGTAATAGTGAAAGATGGACAGGTGGTGGGAGAGGGTTATCATGAAAGGGCTGGCATGCCTCATGCGGAGGTGGTCGCTCTTGAAAGGGCAGGAGAGAAGGCAAAGGGGGCAACCCTCTACGTGACCCTTGAACCTTGCACCCATTACGGCAGGACTCCACCTTGCACGGACGCCATTATAAGGGCAGGGTTAAAAAGGGTGGTGATTGCCACCCTTGACCCAAACCCACTTGTATCTGGAAAGGGTGTGGAAAGGTTAA
>JAXSNY010000027.1:0-10717 GCA_037925365.1 Aquificaceae bacterium | reverse complement strand
AGAAGGAGTTCAACACGGTCATAGGCACAGCTAATACTTTGCTCTATAAGAGGGATACTGTCTTTAGCACATGGGACAGGCTCATAGGCGAAGCTCTTGCGGACTACTACCATGGCGTGGATGCGGTTATGTCTCTGGATGTGGGCACATCTCCGGGCTTTAGATGGGGAACTACAGTTCTCCCAGGTCAGAAGATAACCGTGGAGCATGTTTACGATGTGCTTGGCATGACCTATCCTGAGGTCTTTATTATGAAGAGAAAAGGAAGAGACCTTCTTGCTTTGTGGGAAGATGTGGCGGACAATGTGTTTAACCCTAACCCCCTCTATCAGCAAGGTGGAGACATGTCAAGGATATATGGCGTGGAATACGAGCTAAAAATAAACGCAAAACAAGGTGAGAGGATAAGGAACGTAAAGATAAAGGGTAAGCCCATAGAGATGGATAAAGAGTATGTGGTTGCGGTTTACGGAGGACCACCTCCTATGGGAGTTGAGCCTGAGAAGAAAAACATAAGGGACATAGTGGTAGACTACATAAGGAAAAAGAAAAACATTGAAGTGGACAGAAGACCCAACGTGAAAGTGCTTGACCATCCATACAATACAGAGTGCTACTGGAGGTAATAAGATGCTGAAGTTTTTCCTTTTCCTTCTCCTGCCTCTTTTTACCTTTGCTATGGACCCTCTCAAGGTTATGTATATTACCTATAACCTCAAGGAGAGGGATTTCAAAGCAGGGGTAGAGTCTGTAAGAAAAAGCATGGAGGCTCAGGGTCTAAAGGTGTTGAGAACTCTTACCATTTCTGACGCCATAAGGGCGAGGGGAAACGAAACCTTTAGAAACTACCACGTTGTCTTTGGATGTGAGTTTGAGGGTATGGGAGATATTCTCCTCAAAGCACCAGCCCTTAGCAATATAGTCCCGTGTAGCGTGGCGGTTTACGAAGAGGGAGGCAGGATAAAAGCAACGGTTTTAAATCATCAAGTCTTCCTTACTCGCTACAGAGATAACTTAACCCTCTCTGAAAGAAGAAGTATAAGCCAAGTATATCGCAGACTTCATTCAGCCCTTGCTTCTGTGAGCACCAACAAGCCAGCAATCCCTCAAGTCCCTGCCATGAAAGAAGACCTTGTCCACGAGGATGTTATAGAGGGTCTTGACTTTGACACCTTTAAAACCCTTTACAAAACAGCCCTTGATGGTGTGAATATGAACATCTTGGACATAATGGATATAAGAAAGGATAGTCCCAAGTTTTCCATATTCCTTGCATGTAATCTTAGCTACGGTGAAGCCATACTCAAGGACATACCTCAATTTGGGACTCTTGCACCATGTAGAGTGTATCTGTACGAAAAGGATGGAAAAGTTATTACTGGCTACATAAACATACCCTTCCTGCTTAGAAGCTATGGAAAACATCTTAGCAAGGAAAACGCTGAGATATTCCAAAAAGCGGACCAAGATATAAAGCATGCTCTCAAGGAGGCAAAGGGTGAGTAATTATGCAAGCTCCCATGCTTTGTAGGAGCTTCTCACATTAGGTCCGCTTGCCACCCTTTTGAAACCTAAACTGTATGCTAATTCTTCAAGGGTTTTGAACTCCTCCTCTGTGTAGTATTTAACCACTGGATGGTGTTCTTTTGAAGGCTGGTAATACTGACCTATGGTTAAAAGGTCACAACCCGCCGACCTGAGGTCCTTCATAACTTGGATTATCTCTTCAAGACTCTCTCCAAAGCCGAGCACCAGTGCGGACTTTGTAAGTATATGAGGAGCAAGCTTCTTTGAAAATCTTAGCAGTGCAAGGCTTCTTTCATACTTAGACCCAAGCCTTACGCGGTCATACAGCCTTGGCACGGTTTCCACATTATGTGCAAGCACATCTGGTTCAGAGGATAGCACCTTTGAGAGGGCTTGAGTGTCGCCTTTAAAGTCTGGCACAAGAACTTCCACCTTTATACTTGGTATATTTTCCTTCAGGACTCTTACGCACTTTGCAAAATGACTCGCACCACCATCTGGTAGGTCATCCCTTGTGGGAGATGTTAGCACCACGTAGCTTAGTTTAAGGGTTTTGACCGTATGCAAAAGTCTATGGGGTTCTTCTGGGTCGGGAGCTAAGGGCTTGCCTCTTTGAAGGTTGCAAAAGCTACAGGCTCTCGTGCATGTATCTCCCATTATCATAAAAGTTGCGGTGCCAGAGCCAAAACACTCTCCTATGTTAGGACAGCGAGATTCTTCGCAGACAGTATGAAGTCTTAAACTTCTCAGCAGTTTTTTAATCTCGTGGGTCTTTGATAGCTCTAATATGGGCTTCATAGGATAAAATCTTAGCAGAAGTCTGCATGGAGCATATAATATACCCTATGGTTAGCACACTTCCACCAGAAGTTGTTATAAAGCTACAGGAAAAGCTGGGAAAAGAAGAAGCCATTGAGTTTATAAAGGCGTTGGATGAGACTATAAAGGAGCTAAGCCTCCAAAGAAAGTTGGAACTAAAAGAAGAGCTTGCTAAGGAGCTTGTTACAAAGGCTGACCTGAGAGAAGAAACTGCAAAGTTAAGAGAACAAATTGCAGAAGTAAACGCAAGGCTTTCAAAACTTGAAGCATACATAAAAGTCCTCATTGCCCTATTTCTGATAGCCATAGCCTTATACAGTCCAGTGTTTTTTGAGCTACTTAAGCTATTTCTTAAACCCTAAAGGCTTATAATATACCCTATGGTTAGCACACTTCCACCAGAAGTTGTTATAAAGCTACAGGAAAAGTTAGGAAAAGAAGAAGCCATTGAGTTTATAAAGGCATTGGATGAGACTATAAAGGAGCTAAGCCTCCAAAGGAAGTTGGAGCTAAAAGAAGAGCTCGCTAAAGACTTGGTTACAAAAGCAGACCTAAGAGAAGAGGTTGCAAAGCTGAGACAAGAAATTGCCAGATTGGATAGTCAAATCGCAGAGTTAAGAGGTGAAATTGCAGAGTTAAGAGGTGAAATTGGAGGGGTAAAGGGTCAAATTGCAGAAGTAAACGCAAGGCTTTCAAAACTTGAAGCATACATAAAAGTCCTCATTGCCCTATTTCTGATAGCCATAGCCTTATACAGTCCTGTGTTTTTTGAGCTTGTGAAATTACTTTTCAAACTTTAAAGATATGTTTTCCTTTAGGGTGATAAAATCTGACGGAAAGGCAAGGCTTGGGGAACTCATAACACCGCATGGTAAAATACGCACACCAGTCTTTATGCCTGTTGGCACTCAGGGAACAGTAAAGGCTATGCTCCACAAAGACCTTATAGAGATAGGCACTCAGATCATATTGGGAAACACTTATCACCTATACCTAAGACCGGGTATAGAGGTTATAAAGGAAGCAGGTGGGCTTCATGCCTTTATAGGATGGGACAAGCCCATTTTGACAGATAGTGGAGGCTTTCAGGTCTTTTCCCTTTCACGAGGAAGGGGAGATGGAAGGTCAAGGGTAAGGGTTAAGGACGATGGAGTGGAGTTTAGAGACCACCTCGCGGGAGACCTTCACTTCTTTACTCCAGAAAAGGTTATAGAAATTCAAGAAGCCTTTGGCTCTGACATCATTATGCCTCTTGATGAGTGCGTAGAGTATCCTACCACTTACGCCTATGCAAAGACTGCAGTTGATAGAACTATAGACTGGCTTGACAGGAGCATAAGGGCTAAAAGGAGAGAAGACCAGGTACTTTTTGGAATAGTGCAGGGTGCTTTTTTTGAGGAGCTTAGGGTAGAGTCTGCTCTTAGGACTGTAGAAAGAGGCCTCTTTGGCTATGCTATCGGCGGGCTTTCTGTGGGCGAGCCAAAGGAAATCATGTATGACATGACCGAGCTTGTGTGCCAATACCTTCCATGGGAAAAACCCAGATATCTTATGGGGGTAGGTATGCCTGAGGATATAATTGAAGCGGTGGCAAGAGGGGTGGACATGTTTGACTGCGTGGCACCCACTCGCATGGCAAGGACTGGAACGCTCTTTACCTCAAGGGGAAAGATAAACATACGCAACGAAAAATACAAAAAGGACTTTTCTCCACCAGACCCAGAGTGTGATTGTTATACTTGCAGGAACTTCACTAAAGCCTATCTGAGACATCTCTTTAATGTGGAAGAGATATCCGCTTACATACTCAACACCATTCACAACCTTCGCTTTTACCATAGGCTAATGGAGAACATAAGAAAAGCCATAGAGGAGGGCAGGTTTGAAGAGTTCCGAAGTGCATGGCACAAGTCCTATAGTTTACAGACTTGACCTGCTTGCAAAGAAGATTCTTGTGCTTATGATGGTATTTTTGCTCTCTTTTTCTACAGAGATGGAGAGAGAGAACATAAAGCTCGCTCAAACCTACTTTCATAGGGGATACATAGAATATCAACAGGGAAATTATCCTGATGCAATAGCAGAGTTTAGCAGGGTTTTTCTTGCGGATAGGTCTGGATACTATGGTGAGCTTTCTTACCTTTACATAGGTATATCCTATGCAAAGCAGTCTTATAGAATGGGTAGAAGGGAAGGCATTCTTTCCGCGATAGCCTATCTTAACATGTATCCTTATTACTATAAAAAACCTACTTACCTTTTCCTTCAAAGAGAGTTCATAGGTGGCGCATACCTTCTTCTTGGCTTTTACAACAGGGCAAAGGATGTGTTTTTTAACCTCTACAAAGATACAAGTAAAGAGGACTATCTTTTGAAGTTTCTCTATGCGGACACACTCTCAGAAGGGTTAAATAGCCAGCTTATTGACAGTATAGACCCAGAAACTCTTGCAGAAAGAAAATACCTTTACCATCTTGTTAAAGGCTTTTATGCCTTCAATGCAAGCAGGTATTCCGAGGCTTTAAGAGAACTCTCTGAAGCTCGCACTCTTAATAGATATTTAGAGGATGAACCTGAGTTTCTATACAGGTATGCGGTGAGTAGCTATATGGAAAAGGACTGGAGATCTGCGGTATTTTACTTTGAACAGCTTGATAGAAAGGATATATACAGAAAATATTCAGACTCTGTTAACTACTATCTTGCTCTTATATACCTTATGAGTGGAAATTATGCAGATGCGAAAAAAAGGGTCATGAATATATCAAGCTCTGGAGGCTTAAAGGCGAGCTTGCTTTTCTCCCAACTCTGGCTTTATCCAGAATTCTTAGAAAAGTATGCTAAGGAATTAGGAGATTATAAAAGGATTTTGCAAAACATCTCTTGGACCTATTTAAACAGTGTTTACTCCAACCCTGCAATACTCGGCGTTTATTACTACACTCTTAAAGAAAAAAGGATACAAGACCCAGACCTCTTAAGGCTCAAAAGGCTCAGCTTGCCTAAAGAAATTATTTTTGAAGATATAAGAATAGAAACTGGACCTATAGTGTCCACACTGAGAAATCTTATGTCTGAATTGAATCCTTACGGCGAGAATGCGAGCTTTCTGCTAAATCTATACAAGGTAAACCCAGAAAATTACGCTCTACTCTTCGGTTATGAAAAGCTTGCAAGGGCTGTGGTTTACCTTGGTGACACTACGCTTAAAAGCATACCTGAAAGGTTGGAAGAACCGCTAAGAGGCTTTCTTTTAGGTCAGCTCTTGTTTCTTGAAGGGTTAGAGGAGGGTTTGAAAAGGATTGAATCTTCCTTGCAAGGGCTTACTGGCGAAGATAGGTTGGAAGCTCTTTTTATCAGAGGTATATACAGAAAAGACATAAGACTTCTTGAAGGTCTTGTTGAACAGGAGCTTCCGCAAAGGCTTTTACCCTACTTAGAGCCTGCCCTCTTAGAGTTGGGGGACTTCTATTATAGTAGAGGGAAATATGAGAAGGCAAAGTCTTACTACAGGAGATATTTGGAGATAGCAGAGGAAAGTGACCTTTACTGGCTTACTGCCTATAAACTGGCAAAGGTTGGCGAATTAACCGGGGACAAAGAAACTATACAATGGGTTGTAAAAAGGGCTCAAGGGAAAGATAATATTATAAGCAGGGTTATAATTATTCTCTGGGAGTGAATGAAATGGATATTTTTAAGGGAGCGGATAAGGTAATGCCCTATCTTAACTACGTCTGGAAGAGGCATAAGGTAATTCTTAGCAACATTGCTAACGCGGACACACCTAACTATAGAACTAAAGATGTAGCCTTTAGTCTGGAAGAGGGGGGGAAGTTAAAAACCACAAAACCGCGACATATAAAACCCGTAAGCTCCGAAGACTTCAAAGTCTTTGAGGTAAGGAAAAGGCTTTTAGGCAATGACTTAAACGATGTGAGCATAGAAGAAGAGATGGCAAAGCTGAACCAAAACATGATAGCCTATGAGGTTTACATGAAGTTTGCCAAGGGAAGCCTTGATGAATTGAACAATGTTATAAAGGAGGGTAGGCAATGATGGACCTTTTTAGAACCTTTGATGTGTCTGCAAGCGGTATGCAAGCTCAGAGGATAAGGTTTAACACCATAGCCAGCAATCTGGCGAACTTTGAATCCTATAAAACCACCGGTGAGCCCTTTAGGAAGTTAGAGCCTGTTTTTGAGGCTTTGGAAGACCAGCTTCAAAAGGAGCTTGTGCCCGTCAGAGTTAGGGAAATAAGGGAATCCAATGAACCCTTCCGCCTTGTTTTTGACCCTACGAACCCAAGGGCGGATGCGGAAGGCTTTGTAAGACTTCCCAACGTGGAACTGGTCAAAGAGATGGCGGATATGATATCTGCCATGAGGAGCTACGAGGCAAACCTCAACGCTTTTAAGACCACAAGAGAAATGGCACAGAAGGTTCTTGAACTATGGAGATAAGAAGCATAGATGGGTTTTTGAAAGATAAGCTAAGCCTTAATAAAAGGGGGAAGGGGGATTTTTTACAAGAGCTTGATGAGTTTGTCCAATGGGTAAACAGAGAGCAGCATAAGTCAGAAGCTATAAAAGAGGCGGTTTTCAAAGGTGCTGAGATACCTCTTCATCAGATGGTAGTGGAGTTTGAAAAGGCGAAGACTGCGCTGAACCTTCTTATTCAGATAAGGAACAAGCTAATTGAAGCCTTCCAGGAAATTAACAGGATGCAGGTGTAAAATATGGCGGATATAAGGGAAGCCTTAAACAACCTTAAGGAAAGGTTCCTGGCTCTATCTGCAACCCAAAAGATTGCTCTTGTGGCAGTGCCTCTTCTTGCCCTCGGCGTTCTCTTGGCAGTAGCTCTTCTTGCCACAAAACCAAATTATACGGTTCTTTATTTTGGGCTTTCTCAGGAAGACATGTCTGCAGTTATGTCGGAGCTTGACAAAGATGGTGTGAATTATAAAATCGGTCAGGATGGAAAAAGTATACTAGTCCCAGAACCCCAAGTTAGGGATATAAGGCTAAAGCTGGCAGCAAAAGGCATTCCCAGTAAGGGGATAGTGGGATATGAAATCTTTGACAAGAATGGTATAGGTGTCTCCGACTTTCAGAATCAGGTAAACTTCAAAAGGGCAGTAGAAGGTGAGCTTGCCAGGACAATCTTAAGAATGTCTGGTATTGAAGATGTGAGGGTAAGCATAGGTATTCCACAAAAATCTATCTTTCTCAGGGAAGAGGAAGAGCCTACCGCAAGTGTTTTTGTAAAACTAAAACCAGGCTATGAGCTTACTCTGGAGCAGGTAAAAGCTATAAGAAATCTTGTTTCTGCTAGCGTTCCGAGGTTAAAGCCGAAGAATGTGGTTGTGGTGGACGATAAGGGTAGAGACCTAACTGCGATGTTGGAGGATACAGAAGATACATTAAGGGATAGGGAGTTAAAGCTGAAGGCGGAGTTTGAAAGAAGGCTTGAAAGAGAAGTGCAAAGAGCCTTGGAAGAGGCTATAGGTTTTGGATCTGTAAAGGTTAAAGTTTCTGCAGACCTTGATTTTACCAAGAGGGAACAGAAGGAAGAAATTTACGACCCAGACATGACCGCAGTGGTAAGCCAACAAAAGAAGAAGGAAAAAACCACCACAGGTGGCATCGCAGGAGTTCCCGGAGCTCAAGCAAATATTACACCAGGTGTTGGTGGTGTGGCAGGTGCGGGTCAAGTGCTTACTGAAAGGAGTGAAACTATAACCAACTATGAAGTAAGCAAGAAGGAGGTCTACAGCGTTGACCCGATGATAAAGGTCAAAAGGCTCAGCGTGGGAGTTATTGTAGATGCAAACATAAAAAACCTTGACTTGGAAAAGGTCAAAAGGATAGTATCCGCATCGATAGGAATAAACCCCCAGCGAGGCGATGTGCTAACTGTAGAAGCCATACCCTTCCAAAAACCACCCTTTGAAAAACCTACACCAGACTATGAAAAGTATGTAAAACTTGGTCTTCTTGTTTTTCTAGTGCTTACCGCAAGCATAATAACCCTACTTGTCTTGAGAAGGCTTCTTAGAAGAAAGGAAGTTGTGCCGGTTTCAGGCCTTCCGGGTGCGCCCACCCTTGAGGTCATAGAGGGTGCTGGAGAGATAAGAATGAAGGCGGAAAAGGTGGAAGCGGTGGAAGCCATAGTAAAAACAGCGAAAGAAGAACCAGAAAAGGTTGCAAAGATAATCAAGAACTGGTTAAGGAGTAAAGGCTAAACATGGCGGACGAACTTCTAAGCCAAGAAGAGATTAATCTGCTACTTAAGACGCTTGGCAAAGAGAAGGAGAAAAGGGCTGAGGTAAAAGAGGAAAGGGTAAGACCCCTTGACCTTTCACTGTTTGAACGTATATCCGCAGGGAGAATTCCAGGTCTTGAGCTTATATTTGAAAGATGGATAAATGGGCTCAGAAGGGGGCTTGCCTCACTTGTGGTTACAATTCCAAGTATATTCAAGGAAAGCCTTAGCATGGTCAGGTTTGGAGAGTTTACCGCAAAACTACCTGTGCCTTGTGCCATAGGTTTGTTTAATATTGAACCCCTGAGAGGAGCATGTCTTCTGGCAATAGACCCTAAGCTTATATACATTGTGGTTAGTAGCGTATTTGGTGGTAGTGCAAAGCCCTATAAAATAGAAGGAAGGGACTTTACCCGTATAGAAACGAAGCTCATTCAAAGATTTTTGAATATATGTTATCAAGAATTAGAAATAGCATGGGGAACTGTCATGGATGTAAAGATAAACCCTATTGGAATAGAAACAAATCCTGCTCTCCTGACAGTTTATCGTGCAAAGGAAAAACTCATACTTCTAAAGCTGACGATTGTTATAGAAGGTAGTGAAGGAAACATTCAATTGGCAATTCCAGAAAGTGCTATAGCACCTTACACGGACGTGTTAAAGGGATCGCCGGAAATGAAAAACAAGCAATTTGAGGAGAAAATACTTAAGAGTTTTCAAAAGATACCATTAAGGCTTGAAGTAGTTCTTGGAAAAACAACTATGAATTTTAACGATGTATTGGAGCTTAAAGAAGGAGATATTATATATCTTGACAAACCCCTTAGAGAAGCTCTGGAAGTTAGGGTTCAGGACAGACCAAAACTTCTCGCTTTCCTTGGTCAGCTTAGTGGCAAAAAGGCTATAAAAGTATACAAACACGTGGAAAAGGAGGACTAATATGGAAGAGGAAAAGCAAGAAAACCTTACGGATATGTGGACATCCGCTCTGAAGGAGCAAGAAGAAGCCTCAAAGGGTTCTCAGCAAGAACAAGCGGAAGAGAAAGAAAGTGAGGTGTCAGACAAGCTTAAAAGATTTCTGGACATTCCTCTTCAGGTCGAAGTGGTAGTGGGTTCTACCACACTGACCCTCGGTGAGCTACTTCATCTTGCCCCCGGCTCTGTGGTGGAGCTGGAGCAAAACGTGGAAACACCTGTGGACATAAAGGTAAACGGGAAACTGATAGCAAAGGGGGAAATAGTCATAGTAGAGGACAGGTTTGGAGTTAGGATCATTGACATAATAACGAGGGAAGAGAGAATAAAGAAGGTTGTATAATAGAGCAGGAGAGAAAAATGGCTATGGAAGATGTAAAACAGCTTGTGAGGGAGTTGCTGGAAGAAGTAAAAAGCCTTAAGGCGAAACTGGATGAAGTGGTAAAGCCACTTGAGGAAACGTCAAGCACCATTCTCATGGCAAGCGGTAGCTTGGAGGATGTAATAAAATTCACAGAGAAGAGCGTTCAATTATAAACGACCTTAATCGCTTTATCCTCTGTGTCCTCGCCCTGTTCACATTAGCAACAGGTAGTATTGTCCCGTCCACTATAAGTCTAAGTTTCTTACCAAAAAGGGTTTTTAACAATATAATCATAGTCGTTTTCCACAAAAGAAAGTCCCTAAAGGGCTAATAAGTAGTCTTGCCGAAGTTAGGACTGGGGCGTTGGTGATGTAGGACATGAAGAAGAGAGTGGCTATTTGAGGCAGGGATATTTTGGGCTTTCTTCCTCTTTTTGGCTTAGTGTAAAATGCGTCATAGGAGGTCTGCATTTGAGAGAGTATGTTGTGGTAGAATATCCTCTGCATTTTTTACCTTCCTTTAGAGAGTTGTGGGTAGGATATTATACCTACCCCTCTCCTAATGCTTTTTCATAAACAGAGGCTACGCAATTTGAATTTTGCACCCGACGTATAGAAGCTGGTGCATATACTTATATTATGCCTGTGGAAGAAATGGGAAAAAAGGTAAGAGAATTATGTGGAGGTTTACGCCATGAAGTATTTAGCTAAATATTTCCTGCTAATACTTTTAACTCCCTTACTTGTCTTTTCTGCGGAAGCCATA
>JAXSNY010000026.1:0-10950 GCA_037925365.1 Aquificaceae bacterium | reverse complement strand
CTCCTTTTTGGTTTTTTCTCCCTCCCACCTCCTTACTCCTCTTCAGAATGGGATGTCTTCCGGGTCTGGCTTATGGATTATGGCTTTTAGCTTTGCGGTTGCCCTGTCTACCAAGCTACCTATTGCCTGCCAAAGAGCTACCAGCCAGCCGTCCCATTCCAGTGTTCCTATGCCGTAAACTGGGACTTTCCTACCGTCTGGTTTTACTCTGTATGGTCTAATGGGATACTCTGCACGTGTTAGCCAAAACTCTACAATTCTGACTTTGTAGAGTGGTATGAAAGGCATAGCCCAGCAGGGTTTTACTACCCACCTGCTTCCTTCTCTTTTAAGTCTCCAGTGCTTCATGGCTTTAACCTCCTTTTGGTTTTTTCTCCCTCCGCCCATCCCTCTACTCCCTAAAAGTTTCCAAAGTCCTCTAAGAAGGTCTTTATTTCGTTTTCTACTGCCTTCTTGAGGGCTTGGTCATACTGCTTAAACCAGTCAGCCCAGTTGGGATTTCTCTCCAGTATGTCCCTGTGTTCCAGTATGAGAAGAGCCACCACGTGCTTGCATGCCAGTCCGTCATGGTTGTGTCTGTTCGCATCCTTACAGCTACAGTCCCAGTCTACGAAGAGCTTACTGTCTTCTATGGTGTAGTCAATGCTTGTGGCGTATTTGTCTGCTTTGGGATGCTCCAGCAGGTATTCCCTTGCCCTCTGGAGTAGGCTTTTGCCTTTTTTGTCCTTGCTTTCTGCAAGGAGCTTTAAAAGGCTTGTGAGTTGCTTCATGCTTAGCCTTGCGTTTTGCATGGCTTTCACCTCCTTAAGGTTTTTTTGCATACTTATATATACATCCATCCACCCATATTATCAAGAGATTTTTATGAGATAGGTCATATAGGCAAAAGAGGGCTAGCCACAGAAGAACACCCAGCACAAGAGCCAGCACCAAAGAGAGCTGCCTGACTCGTGGGACTTCCCTGTATTATCAAAGCCCGCTCGGAGTTGCCGAGTTTACTCGGCAAAGGCTTTGCTGTCTCCGAGTGGGCAGCGCCGAGAGGTTAGCGAGGCGCACCTGTTGACGTGTTTGGTGTCCTCCCATCGTGTCCTGGAAATCTAAATGCTGGATGTTGGTGGTGGGGGGGGTGGGTGGGTATCCCTCGGGGGGGGTTGGCGGGGGGGTGTCCCCCCTGCCCCTCAGACCTCATAGAAAAAAATAAAAAAGTTCAAAAATCTTAAGTTGGTCAGGGATACGTTTTTTATAGCCCACTACACGTGAAAAGGGTTAAGACCTTAGGCAAACTTTAGGCAAACCTTAGACAAAAACTTAGACAAACTTTTAACAAACCTTATATCTATATTCCTCGTCCTCTGCGTCTACTTCGTATATGTCTCCTTTCTTCTTAACCTTCTTGACTTCAAAGCGGTCAGATGGCATTATTTCCCTTAAGGCTCTCAATAGGTCTTTTGGGATGGTTGGCATGGTCTACCCTCCAGTTGGTGGGCTTTTGTCTCTTGGATTATTTTCTGGTCTCTGGCGTGTGTGATTTTCCACTTTCCGCCTTGACATTGGACTTCTAAAAGGGTCTGGGTCTGGTTTGTAAAGTTCTTTACATACTCGGGCTTGGTCTGGGTCTGTGTCTGGGCTATGGCTATGCTTAGGGCTATGGCTATACCTAGCATGGCGTGCCTCCTGTGGGTTTATTTCATTCCACCCAAATAAACTGGGGGCTGTTCCCTCTCCTTCGGAGGGGAAACAAATATCTTTGCGCTGGGCGGTGTTTATTAACTCTTTTATGGTGTTTATGCTCCTTGTGAGGCGGTATAACTTCATGGCTTTGTATTCGGTTAGGTCTGTCCTCTGGGTATGGCTTAGTTCTGTTTGTAGGCGGTGGTGTTTGTTTTTGAGTGTTGTTATGTAGTCTGTCCTGTCCCTGCGGGCGTAATAGGTTAGCTCTAAAAACCTTGACAAAAACTTTATATAGCGTTTCTTGTAGTTGTGTTTGGTGTTTATTAGCTCCTTGCTTAGGCGTGCCAGTGGGTGGAGTGGGTGGGTCTTCTGGTGTGCTTTCATAAATAGCATGTAGTAGATGCCTTTTATCTCTGTGCGGGCTTTGTCCGTTTTTACCTTGTATATGCTTGTTCCTGATTGTTCAAGGTTTGCTCCCATAAGGACATAGGATATATAGCAGGCTTTGTCTGGGAAGTTCTTTATGTCCCAGCTATAAGCCAATAAGGTGGCTATCTGGATGTCTCCAAGCGGGAAAGTCTTTAAAACTTCATAATCTGGGTGGTTGCGGGCTATTGAGGTTATTTCTTCTTCTAACTGCTTGGCTTGGGTAAGGCATACTTGGAGCTTTTGGGCTTCGGATATGGCTAAGGGACTTAAGGCGTGGGGTGTCTGTTTTAAACGGGTTATTAGCTGGTTTAAGTGGTTATATAGCGTCTGGCGGTGTTTTAAATGGTTCTCTTCGGTTGGGTATATCATGGCTAAATACTGCTTTAGGCGGTTGGTGTGCTTGGTTATGTCCTTTTGGTTTCTTATGTGTTGGCGGATTAAAGCCCTTATATGGGTCTGCATTGGGTTATAGGGTCTGCATTTGTGTGGTTTCTCTTGGTAGTATCTGCGTAGATAAAAGGCGTCAAGGCTATCGTCTTTTTTCCTGCTGTGTGCCAGTCTGTAGTTCTTGAAGTCCCTGCCGTCTGCTATGTATACCTTTGCCCCTAAGGTGCTAAAAACTTCTGCCCATCTTATCCCATATGCTCCTGTCTGCTCCAAAACTACTATGTCATTGGGTCTAATGTATGCTTGTGCTTCTAAGGGTGTGCTTATCTCTATTGCCTTGTCTCCGTCATGAACTATAATATACTTTGCTCCTACATCACAACCGATTATCCTCATGTCTTCCTCCTCTCTCTTTTTTTTCTTTGATAGAGGCAAGGCTCAGAGGTCAGGATTATAAAGCTCTGGGGGCTTAATAGCCTCCCAATAATTTTCCTCCCTGCCTCCTTGCCTTGCCTTAAATATTCTATTGACAATTTAAATAAAATGTTGCAAGATAATCTCTTAAAAGCGATGGAGGACAAGAATGGCAAAGGTTTATTACGACCAAGATGCGAGCCTTGAACCTCTAATTGGAAAAACTGTTGCCATACTCGGTTATGGAAGCCAAGGGCATGCCCATGCACTCAACCTCAGAGATAGCGGTATAAGGGTTGTTATAGGTCTCTATGAGGGCAGTAGGTCTAAGGCAAAGGCTATAGCGGATGGCTTTCCTGTTTTGCCACCAGAGAGAGCAACCCAAGAAGCGGACATAATAATGTTCCTAACCCCAGACACAGTCCAGCCACAGCTATACAAAGAGAGTGTTGAGCCTTTTCTTGACAGCTCAAAGAGCATTGCCTTTGCTCATGGGTTTAACATACATTTCAGACAGATAGTTCCACCAAGGGACGTGGACGTGTTTATGGTGGCACCAAAGGGTCCAGGACATCTTGTAAGGTGGATGTATGAAGAGGGCAAGGGAGTTCCAGCCCTCATTGCGGTCTATCAAGATGCCTCTGGCATATGCAAAGAAAAAGCCCTCGCCTATGCAAAGGGTCTTGGTGCCACAAGGGCAGGTGTTATAGAGACCACCTTCAAAGAAGAAACGGAAACGGACCTCTTTGGAGAGCAGTCAGTTTTGTGTGGTGGAGTCACTGCACTTATAAAGGCTGGCTTTGAAACCCTTGTAGAAGCTGGATATCAGCCAGAAGTTGCCTACTTTGAATGTCTTCATGAACTAAAGCTCATCGTAGACCTCATATACCAATATGGAATAGCAGGTATGAGATATTCTATCTCTGACACTGCCAAGTATGGAGATGTGACGAGGGGAGACAGGATATACAACGCAGTCAAGCCTCTCATGAAGAGCATACTTGAGGAAATACAGAGGGGTGAGTTTGCTAGGGAGTGGATTTTGGAAAACCAAGCGGGAAGACCAGTCTTTAATGCCTTGCTTGAAAGGGACAGGCATCATCTTATAGAAAAGGTAGGTGAAGAGTTAAGACGCATGATGCCTTGGATTACAGGAAAGGAGCTTAAATGAACCTCACAAAGAAAAGGGAAAGCCTAAAAAGGGTCTATCAGCCAGTGGGTGTTGCCCTCTATAGGCTTAACCTTCCCCCTAATTTTATAACACTCTTATCAGTTGCACTTGGCATGGCTTCTGCATATGCCTTTTATCACGGGAAGTTTCTCACTGCTGCGAGCCTTCTTTTGCTTTCTGGTCTTTTTGACCTTTCGGATGGTATGGTGGCAAGGCTATCAGACAAAGCGTCAAAGTTTGGAGCGGTCTTTGACTGGCTTGCGGACAAGTGGGTGGATGGCTTTGTGTTGGGAACTGTGGGATACTTTTACGCAGGACCCCTTACCGCAATAACTGTGGTGACCGCATCCATGCTCCACTCCTTTATAAAACCTGTGGTATACGCAGAAATAGGCTACGAAGAAAAGGTTAAGGGTAAGATAAAAGACCCCCTTGAAGGTGTAGGCTTTTTTGGAAGACCAGAAACTCACATTACGCTCATTATCTTTACGATTCTTGAAAGGTTTAATGCACCCCTCGGTCTTGAGTTTGGGATAAAGCTCATAGCGGTGCTCACCATGGCTTCCTTACTTCTAAGAATTTTATACCTGTATAAGCACTATGGGAGGGAATACGAATGAGACCTTATGTGATAATCGTCTCTGAGGTAAGTGTTGACGGAAAGCTAACCCTATACAGAGGTGCTTCCAGTAAGGAGCTTATGACCCTTATGGACCAAGAAGCCTATAGGTATCTTCATGAGATAAGGGCAAAGGTGGACGGCATAATGGTAGGGTGTGAGACGGTCAGGACGGACAATCCCAGCTTGACTGTTAGGTATGTGGAAGGACAAAACCCCACAAGAATAATACCATGCTCCACCGCAAACGTGCCACTGGATGCCAACATTTTTTCAAAGGATGCACCAACCATAATAGTTACCACAAGCAGGGCCCCAGAAGAAAGAGTGCAAAAGATAAGGTCAACAGGTGCGGAGGTGCTTGTGGTGGGTGAAGACCTTGTGGACTTTGAAAGACTCATGCCTATTCTCTATGAAAAAGGCATAAGAAGTCTTATGGTAGAAGGTGGTGCCTCCATAAACTGGGAGTTTATCAGAAGGGGCTTCGTGGATGAGATAAGGCTCATACATCTGCCAGTGATAGTGGGTGGAGAAAATGTTCCTACTCTTGTGGGTGGTGAGGGTTTTAAGAGCTTAAAGAACCTACTCCATCTTAGGCTCAGGTCTCACTTCAGAAGAGGTAGCCATCTCATAACTGAGTGGGAAGTGGTCAAATAGCTATTTTTCTTCAATTATAAGGAGCACCTCAGGGTTGAGGCTGCCGTTTACAAAAACACCTTCTCTCACAAAAAGCCTCTTTACTACACCCCTCACAGGAGACGCTATACTGCAATATTCTATAAGTCTTTCTGTTCTTTGGAGCTGAGACTTGAGGGCTTCATACTGTGCAAGTTCCTTTTCATACTTGCTTTTCCAGTCTTCGTATTCGCTCCTTGAAAGAAGCCCTCTGTTAAAAAGCTCTTCATACCTTTTGAAATCCCTCTCCACCTTCTCAAGGGTCACCTTCTGAGAGTTGACCTGAGCCTGTAGGGTATCTTTCTGAGTTGTGTAAAGAATGGGGTCTATCCGCACGAGCACTTCTCCCTTTTCCACACTCTGACCTTCCCTTACAAAAACCTTCTCTACTTTGCCCTGCACTATAGCAGAGACCTTCACTTCCTGAGCCATCAAAAGGTTTATGAAAAACAGAAGCAGGGTCAATGTCCTCATAGTGTCATACTCTCCCTAAAGACTTTTTCAAAGTCTTGTGGGTCTTCGCAAACCACAAAAACTTCTTGCACGGAAGTGCCCATCTTATAAAGGAGCTTGTAGCCTGAATTGGTTCTGTATTTTAGAAAAAGCCCCTTTGAGCCTCTTCCCCCGTTTTGCCTGCTTATCCTTCCAGGTATTATGGATTTCACACAGTCCATGCGAGATAGTCTTTCTAAATACTCCTCCAAGCCCTCTAAGAGGTGGTGTTCTAATTTTACTTTGGCTTTTCTGTGCTTTGCCATAGTTTAAAATTATATTGTGGTTTTTGCAGACAGGAAAGAAGCAGGTAAGGTTCTTGGAGAGTATCTCAGGGCTAAGGGGCTTGAGGTTGACTTAGTTATTGGCATTCCAAGAGGTGGTGTTGTAGTGGCAAAGGAGGTTTCAAAGGCTCTCCATGTGCCCATGAGCCTTCTAATAGTGAGAAAGCTCGGGGTTCCCTCAAATCCTGAGCTAGCCTTTGGAGCCATAGACCCAGAAGGTCGCATATACACGGACAGATGGAGCGTAGAATATTTTAGGCTTTCCCAGGAGGAAATAAAGAGAGTGGCACAGGAGGAGCTAAAAAAGATAAGGGAAAGGGAAGAAAAGTTTTTAAAGGGTAAGGAATTGGATGTAAAGGATAAATCGGTTCTTGTAGTGGATGATGGAATTGCTACAGGACAGACGGTAATTGCAGGAGCTGAATATTTAAAGAGAAAGGGTGCAAAAAGGGTCTTAGTGGCTGTGCCTGTATGTCCGCTGGAAAGCATGAGGAGGCTAAAAGAACATGCGGATGAGGTCTATTGTCTGCATACTTCCGAGAGTGGTAGCTTTGCGGTCGGCATGTTCTACAAAGACTTTAGGCAGGTAGAAGACTCAGAAGTAGAGGAGCTTTTGAAAGATGGAGTTCTTTGAGGTTCTAAGAAGACGACATTCTATAAGAAGCTACCAGAAAAGGCCTGTTGAAGAAGAAAAGATAAGGGCTATAATGGAAGCGGTAAGGAGTGCACCCTCTGCGGGGAATCTTCAGGCTTATGAGGTGTTGGTGGTTCTTGATGAAGTTAAGAAGACGGAGGTTGCCCGCTGGGCTCTGAGCCAATGGTTTATAGCGGAAGCTCCTGTGGTCTTTGTCTTTTTTGCCAATCCTTCAAGAAGTGCGGTAAAGTATGGCAAAAGGGGTGCGGAGCTCTACTGCATACAAGATGCTACCATAGCCTGTACCTACGCTCAGCTTTATGCGGTAGCACTTGGATTAGGCACCTGTTGGGTGGGTGCTTTTGAAGAGGCTGGACTAAAAGCTTCCCTTTCCACACCCAGGGAGTGGAAACCCATAGCTATCCTTACAGTTGGATACCCAGCGGAAGAACCAATACCGGCACCAAGGAAAAGCATAGAGGACATATTCACCATAATTTAGGTTGCCAGAGAGGAGAAGGGTAAATATATTTTAGAAAGTTATGGAGTCTGAGCTTAGGAGTTTGAATAGAGGTGCTAAAAAATACATTATAGCAGGTCAGCTTACAAATCCCAAGGAATGCACAATATCTGAGAAGAATATACATACAGGAGGTTTTGGATGATATACAAACAGCTCATGAAAAAGCTAATTGAAGTAAGTGAAAAAGGCTATGTAACCTATGACGAGATCAACGAGCTTCTTGGACCTGAACTTGTGGACACGGAGCTTTATGAGGAAATAATGGACTTTCTTCAGGAGAGAGGAGTAAAGATAGTGGAAACAGAAGAGTCTATGGAGGAGATGGAAAAGGAAGATGCCTTTACCGTTTCCACCGAGAGCCTGCTTCTTACGGGTAAAGATGGAGACCCGGTAAGGCTTTATCTTAAAGACATGGGTAAGATACCTCTCCTCAAAAGGGAAGAGGAGATAATGTATGCAAGGCAGATAGAGATAGGAAGGAAGGTAATGAGAAGGGGACTTTTAAGAACCTCCTTTCTGATAGACAGGGTCCTCAGAGACTGGGGGGAGGTATGCAATGGCAAGCTCAAAGCAAGCGACCTTATGGATACGGTGGATGAAAGTAAGACCCTTGAAGAATACGAAGAAAGCCACGAACATTTGGAAAGATATTTCATAGAAAAGGGTTTTGAGTTGGCAAAGGCATACAAAGAAGCCCTCTATTGGAGAGATTCCTATCTCTTCTATGCAACGCCAGAATACAAAAAGGAATATTTAAGAAGACATGCTAAGATGAACAGAATCCTCAAGGATATGAAACTCAAGCATTCCAAGTTTGAACGCATAGCGGACGAGCTTTTAAACCTATACAACAGATACACACGGAAGCTAAAGGAGTTTGAGGTAAGGAAGAAAAAGTTAGAAGGCATACATCCAGACATAGAAGAGCTCGTGCAGAATTACGACCAAGACAAAACTCTACATAAAAAAGCAGAGAGGGCTGGTTATGGCTTTGCAAGGTTTCAAATGCTAAGGGATGAATACCTTACTCTCAAAAAGGAAATAGAGGACCTCAGGCGTGAGATGGGTATACTTCCAGAGGAGCTTCAAAGGGTTATACACATAATAAGAGAAGGCAGGACAAAGGTCACTCAAGCAAAACAGGTGATGGTAAAATGCAACCTCAGGCTTGTAGTTTCCATAGCCAAAAGGTATGTAAATAGAGGTCTTCACTTCCTTGACCTTATCCAAGAGGGCAACATAGGGCTCATGAAGGCAGTGGACAAATACGACTACAGAAAGGGCTACAAGTTCTCTACCTACGCCACTTGGTGGATTCGTCAGGCAATAACGAGGGCTATAGCAGACCAAGCGAGAACCATACGCATACCTGTTCACATGATAGAAACCATAAACGACATAACAAAGGCACACAAAAAGCTCTTCCAAGAGCTTGGTAGAGAGCCAACCGCAGAGGAGATAGCTAAGTATCTTGGTATATCACCAGAAAAAGCCAGAAAGGTAATGAGAGTTTCCCAAGAGCCTGTATCCCTTGAGACACCTATAGGAGATGACGAGGAAACACACCTGAGAGACTTTATAGAAGACAAAAGCGTCCCATCACCGGAGGAACAAGTTTCAAGGAAACTTCTCAGAGAACAGCTCATAAAGGTGCTAAGCACCCTTGGTGAGAAGGAAAAGGAAATTCTCATGTATAGGTATGGGCTCGTGGACGGCATAGAGTATACCCTTGAGCAGATAGGTAAGATGTTTAATGTAACAAGGGAAAGGATTCGTCAGCTTGAGACAAAGGCAATAAGAAAGCTAAGACATCCCGCAAGGGCTAAGTATCTGAAAGACTTTGAGCTTTAAGCCTTTTGTATAGCTCCACGAGGACCGAAAAGTCCTCGCTCCCCATACCTAAATATTTAGCGAGGGCGTATGCGTTCTTCACATTTTGAAGGCTAAAGCTAAAAGCCCCCAAGCCCTTTACCATATCTTCCGCATAGTGCAGGTCTTTGTGTATAAGGTCTACAGAGAAGTGAACGGAATAATCCTTCTCAAGGAGCTTCTTTTTTTTCACTTCCAAAAGATAAGACTTTCCCGCACCGCTCTCAAGCACCTCTATAACCTGCTCCCTCCTAAAACCAGCCAGCTCCCCGATGGCTATGGCTTCTGAGAGCACCTGCATAAAACCACCAAGAACCATATTGTTTATGAGTTTTAGCTTGCTAGCATCTCCAGCCTTGCCTACATAGAAGATATTTCTACAGAACTTTTCAAAGATGGGCTTGTTTTCCTCAAACCTCTGCCGGTCCCCGCCTACAAGAACCGTGAGCTCACCCCTCTGAGCGGGTATCACACTGCCCAAAATAGGTGCATCAAGGTAGTAAGCTCCCAATTTTCTAAGCTCCTCGTAAGCCATACGGGCATAGCCGTAATGGTTCGTAGTCATATCCACTATGGTTTTGCTCTCCACACCGCCCTCTACAAGACCACCCTTTCCAAAAATGACCTCCTCCGAAGCACGTGAGTCAAAGACTATTAGAAAGACCCTGCTCACTTGTTTTATGAGGTCTGCAGGGCTTTCAGCCACAGGAAGCCCCAGCTCATGGGCTTTTTCCTTTGTCCTGTTCCATGGCAAAACCTCAACGCCTTGATTCACGAGCCTTTTCACTATTGCCCTTCCAAGGTTCCCGAGCCCTATAAAACCTACCTTCATAGTAAACTCATTATAACAGGGCTTGCAGATTCCCAATCCTCGTATGAGAGGCTCACATAAACCCTCTCAGAGTCAGACATCACATCCTCCGGCATGCCTCCAATACTTTTCACTAGTCTTTTTAACCTATCCGCCTTTTCCTTTGGAACGCTTATGGTGTAGGTCCTGCCAGCCCAGCCCTCGTAGCTCTTCTCAAGGTATATGTCTATCCATATGTCCCCAAACTCATAAGAGAGCATAAATCCCATAGGCTGTGCAAGACCGAGGATTCTTGCCACCTGTGATATGTGAAAATCCAGCTGGTCCATATTAAAATCTTAACACAGCGGACAAAGCTAGAACCTCCACAAAGCCACCGCAAAAAGAACCAAACCAAAACCAAGTGTAGCACCAAAGTTCCTAAAGGGCGTAATTATGCTAACCAGTGCGTATGACAGGCTAAAAAGCAATGCATAGGCAACGCCTTTTGAAACCTTAAGGAATTCACTGATTTTATTCGTTAGATAATCAACCAGCACTGGACCCCCCCCTTCTTCAAGTCCTTTATGGCAACCCTTACAAGGTCATTTACGCTGTTGTAGAAGACCACTCTATAGGACTTTTTAAGAACCTTTCCTTCGCTTTTCACAACCGCCACGTAGGCTTTTACCGGTCCTTCCTTTTGGACCAAGGCTTTTAAGTTTTCAAGTTCTGTTTTGTTGTTTACATACCTAAGAGAGCGTGCAAAGGGCGCATAGCCTACACCCGAGTGTTTAAAGGTATCAGAGAGCTTTTGAATTTCTTGTATTGCCTCAAGTTTTCTCTCCTTTGCAATGAGCTCAGCCAAAGGTAGGGTTTGCAAGCCCAAGGGCAGAAAGACCAGCCACAAACCAATCAGGCTCTTCCCCCCTAAACTTTTTAATACCCTGCATAACCAAATCCCTCACATCTCCAAAAATGGTTAGGTCTGA
>JAXSNY010000025.1:0-11181 GCA_037925365.1 Aquificaceae bacterium | reverse complement strand
CACTTAGCAAATCCCCTGTTGAGGAGACTACAGCTTTTATCTTTTCTATTAACTGCTCGGTTTCATTCCCCATAGCCACACCTCCTATCCTATCTTAACTTTCTCCTTTAGTATATCAAACAAAAACCTTCTTGTCAAGAGGTTATAAATCTCAAGCTCACCTAAAAAGAGAAAGCTTCTCAAAAACCCCCCTCACATAGTCCCAGTTGTCTGCTTTCAGCCCATTGTAGGCTTTTACAGCCATAGCCCAGTTGCCAAAACTTTGGAAGTTTTCATAGAGTATCCTTGCTCCAAGCTCTATGTTGGTTTCTATGTCAAAAAGCTGGTTTGGGTCTGTTATGCCATATTCTCTCATGAGCCTTAGGTTGTACTGGTAGTTGACCTGCATAAGACCTCTATCCTCTGTGCCATCCTTGTTTTTGTTGTAAGCCGTAGGGTTGAAGTTGCTCTCTTGCTTTATTATTGCATAGATTAGCTCCTTAGGGATACCATACTTTTGGGATACCTCTTCCACCTTTGCACTAATTCTTGCATCTACATTTACATTCTCCTGTGGTTTTTCCATAGCAGAGTTAAGATGAGAGCTAAAGTCCTCGCTGGGTTTTATATGCCCTGCTCTTGTAGTTTTAAGCTCCAACTTCCAGCCTTCTATTCTCATATTTTTTTGCCTTGCAGTCTGAGCATATACCAAAAATTTCAAGTCTGTGGTTTAAAGGTGTAAAGTTGTGCTCTTCGCATACCTTGTCTTGAAACTCTTCTATCTCCTCCTTGTAAAACTCTATTATCTTACCACATTCCACGCATATGAGATGCTCGTGGTGAGGTTTGCCTGCGGTAAATTCGTATATGGTTCTGTTGCCAAGTTTTATTACCTCCCTTACCGCACCAAACTCTTGGAGAAGTCTAACAGTTCTGTATACGGTAGACCTGCTTGCTATAGACCTGTCTTGGTTTGCAATCCAACGGACAAGCTCCTCTATCTCAAAGTGAGGACCATAGCTGGCTATCTTGTCTATTATCTCAAACCTACCCTTTGTTATCTTGTGTCCGTTCTGTCGCAGAAACTTCTCAAACTTCTGCTTTAGCTCTTCCAACTGCATCACTTATAATATAGTCTAACTGAATATCATTTGCAACAGGAGGAAGACATGCAAAAGCCAAACCTAACCCTATACCTCGTAACCGATGACCGCTACTTTCAAGACAGAGACCTCGTATCTACCATAGAGTCCGCCATAAAGGGTGGAATAACTGCACTCCAGTATAGGTTTAAAAACAAGTCCACAAGGCAGATGTATGAGGAGCTTTTGGTTCTTAGAGAGCTCACTCAAAGGTATAATGTTCAGCTTGTGGTAAACGATAGGGTGGACTTAGCCCTTGCGGTTTCTGCGGACGGTGTTCATGTAGGTCAAGAAGACCTTCCTCCCGATGTGGTCAGAAAGCTCGTAGGAGACAAGATGTTTATAGGATACTCAGTAAACTCTGTGGATAAGCTAAAAGAGGTGGAGCATCTTCCCATAGACTATATAGGCTTTGGTTCTGTGTATGAGACTACCACGAAGGCAAACTACAAATTGGTAGGCATAGAGGGTCTGCGTCAAGCGGTAAAGCTAACCTCAAAGCCCATAGTCGCCATAGGTGGTATAACTCACTATCGCGTTGCGGAGGTGCTCTCTGCGGGTGCAAAGGGTATTGCGGTGGTTTCTGCCATCCTTGGCTTTGAGGACGTAGAAAAGGCTACAAGAAGCCTTGTGGAAGCTATGAAAAGCTATTACAGAAAAGCTCTCCATGAAGGTTTTGCATCTCCTTGACGGCTCCGCCTTTCTGTATAGGAGCTTTTTTGCTCTTCCCCCTCTTTCCACAAGGTCTGGCTTTCCCACCGGTGCCATATACGGCTTTATGAGGGCTATCTTTTCCATACTAAAGACGGAAAAGCCTTCTTACTTTGCCATAGCCTTTGACCTGCCTGCACCTACAAAGAGAGAAGAGGTCTACAGAGAATACAAAGCCAAAAGACCTTCCATGCCAGACCCCTTAAAGGTCCAGATACCCGTCATAAAGGAGCTTGTTGACCTTCTTGGCATTAAAAGGTATGAAGTGGAAGGCTACGAGGCGGATGACATAATTGCAACCATAAGCTGGTGGGCTCTTGAAAGAGGCTTTTCTGTAAAGGTCTACTCACCAGACAAGGATATATTGTCGCTTGTGTGTGAAAGGCTTGTAGTGGTTAATCCCATAAGCGGTGAGGTCTTTGACAGGAAGAAAGTTTTGGAAAAGTTTGGCGTTCCACCAGAAAAACTTCCAGACTATCTTGCCCTTGTGGGTGATAAGGTGGATAATATAGAAGGCGTAAAGGGTATAGGTCCAAAGACTGCCATAAAGGTTCTTGAAGCCTACGGTAGCGTAGAAAACCTTTTGAGAAACTGGCAAGACTTCCTTAGAGCCTTTCCTCAGGCAAACAGAGAGAGCCTTGAGCTTGCTTTATCTCTTCTAAAACTGCAAAAAGTAGAGGGTTTAAGCCTAAAAGAAGAAGAGTTAAGGCTAAAAAGCCCTAACTTTAACGCATTGAGGAAAAGGTTTGAAGAATTGGAAATGAAAAGCCTTATAAAGGAGCTTGATAACCTCTCAAAGACATCCACACAGAAGAGCCTTTTTTAAAAGCTCTGGTTAAACCTCTCATAAATGGCGTCAAGAGACCTTATAAGATTGGAATAAACCTCGTGGGCTCTGTGGGTTTGAATAAGCTTTGCCATTTCAAGAATAGGGTTCACGTTGGAAAGCTCAAGGAAGCCTTGCATGAGCCTATAGCCTTGAGCAGGCTGAGCCTGACCTATATAGAGGTCTCTTCCTATTTTCTGATGGTTTTGAAGCTCAAACACACCGATAGTAGCAATTTGCTGACCGTTTACAAAAACAGAGCCATCAATACCAAAAGTTGGTTGCCCTTCCAGCCTTATCTCATTGAGGTTTGTATCAAGCACTCTGTAGCCAAGCTCGTTGACAAGGTAGCCTTCTGCGTCCAGCCTAAAGTTTCCCTTTCTTGTATACAAAACCTCTTGACCTCTTCTAACTGCAAAAAAGCCATTGCCCTCTATGGCAAGGTCAAGCGGGTTGCCCGTCTGTTTTATAGTTCCTTGAGAGAGGTCTGTAAAGACCCTTTCCACTATTGGATATAAAAAGTTATTGCTTGGGTTTTGTGGGTCATTGTCTGGAAAGCCCTGACCCATAGGAGTTTCCCAAAGGCTTGCCAACATTAGGTCTTTCTTAAAGGCTGGCGTATCCACGTTGGCAAGGTTGTTGGTTATGGTTTCCAACTTTCTCTGTTGGAGTAGCATTCCGCTTGATAGTATGTATAAGGGTTGGTATTCTATAGCCATATTTTAAACTCCCTAACTTATATTTTAATGCGGGCTACATGCAATATGCTATAATTTCCCGTGTCTTCAAAAGACATAGCCCTAAAGGACATATTTGAAGAAATCCCACACAGACTAAGCAAAATACTTGCACCAGCACCCATAAAGGAGCTACTGCCTACCAACTTCCCTTCCACAGAGCTAAGAGTGGACTTTTTAGCAAGGCTTGAGGATGAAAGCATACTGCATATAGAGTTCCAGTCCTTCAACGACCCTAACATGCCTTTCAGAATGCTACGCTATTACCTTGCCATATGGGAGAGATATCCAAACAGTCCTATAAAACAGCTTCTTGTGTATGTAGGAAACAGAAAGCTAAGAATGAAGTCAAGACTAAGGCTTAGAAATCTTAGCTTTAGCTATGAAGTCCTTGACATAAGGCAGATAGACTGCAAAGTGCTTTTGGAAAGTCCAGACCCTATGGATAGGCTTTTAGCTTGTTTGTGCAAGGTAGAGGATGAGGCATATCTGATAGAGAAACTCATAAAGACAATGGAAGGCATGAACGAGGAAGAGAGGAAGGACTATCTTTTGAAAGCCTTGACGCTGACAGAACTGAGACCTAACTTAAGGATAAAGTTGACAGAGGAGGTCAAACACATGCCTATAGTGGTTAGACCTGAGGATATAAGATTGCCAAAGAGAAAGTTGAAAAAGGACATTCTGTATAGGCTTGGGCTTAAGGAAGGCAAGCAAATCGGTCTTGAGGAAGGTCTTTTAAAGTCCACCAGACGGTTTTAAGTCTCATAGAAGGTAGGGTCTGCTATGTGCCGGACGAGGTAACTGATAGGGTAAAGCAGATAAAAGGTAGACAGTCTCTGCATGCTTTGTTTAAAAAACCTGTAGTTGCTCAAGACTTGCTCCACGTTTTAAAGGAGGAGTTCAATCTATAACTCTACTTGAAGAATTTAGATATAACTCCACCGATATATCCTACAAGAAGCCCTGCTAAAAAACTCAAAACTACCAAGAGTCCGAGAGGTATAGGAGGTATCATGTAGTAAACACCACCAAAGGTTGGCGTAAGCACCAACATAACCTTTTCCTGATTGAGGAATACTATAGTGCCAGATATTCCTGCAATTATTACGAGAAGAATAAAAACCAGAACCATCTTCATGGTATGCCTTCCTCCCTTTTGGCTACTCGTAGCCTTTTTAAAACTTCTTCCCTTGCAGTCCCGCCGTAGGTTTTTCTCCTGTCCGCCACCTTATCTGGTCTTAAAAGCTCCAGGGCATCCTCTTGGTAAAGCTCAGAAAAGCTCCTTAGCTCTTCAAGGGTAAGCTCCTCTGGTTTTTTGCCCTTTTCAAGAAGGTAGGCGGTTATTGAACCTGCGATCTTATGTGCCTGCCTAAAGGGGATTCCTTTCAAGACCAAGTAGTTGGCAAGATCTGTCATAAGGGTAAAGCCTCCGCTTGCCTTTTCCATCCTGTCTGTCCTTATACTCATACCTTCTAACACAAGCGTCATACCTTCAATACAGTCCTTTATAGTCCTTAAGCTATCAAAGAGGGGTTCTTTGTCCTCTTGTAGGTCTCTGTTGTATGCCATGGGAAGACCCTTTAGGACCACCAAAAGGTTCATAAGATTTCCATAAAGCCTTCCAGTTTTGCCTCTTATTAGTTCAAGCACATCTGGGTTTTTCTTCTGAGGCATTATGGAGCTTCCAGTGCATAGCCTGTCAGGCAAGTCTACAAAGCCAAACTCCTCCGTAGACCAAATTATTAGGTCCTCTGAAAGCCTTGAAAGCTTCATGCCACAAACCGCACAAGCATACAGCACATCAAGGATAAAGTCCCTTTCTGCGGTTGCCTGCAGGGAATTTCTGCAAAGCCTACCAAAGCCTAAGAGCTCTGCGGTATAAAACCTATCCAGTGGAAAGTCCACACCTGCGGACGCTCCAGAGCCAAGGGGCAAACAGTCCACACTTCTATAGGCGTTCATAAACCTCTGCTCGTCGCTTAGAAACATCTCTCTGTAGGCAAGAAAGTAGTGAGCAAGCCTTATGGGTTGAGCCCTCTGAAGGTGAGTGTAAGAAGGCAGTAGGATATCTACAGACCTTTCCGCTAATTTCACAAGCTCTTTTCTGAGAGCCATTAGGCTTTGGATAACCTCTATGAGCTTGTCCTTTATGTATAGCCTTTCGTCGGTAGCCACTTGGTCGTTTCTGCTTCTTGCAGTGTGTAGCTTTCCTCCAACTTCTCCAAGCCTTCTTATGAGCTCCGCCTCTATGTTCATATGCACATCTTCCAGCTCCTGCTTGAAGTCAAAACTTCCTTCCTTTATGTCCTTTTCTATGTCTTCAAGACCAAGAAGGAGTTTTTGGGCTTCTTCTTCTGTAAGCACTCCAGCCCTTTGTAGGGTCTTTACGTGGGCTTTGCTTTGTTTTATATCCCACAGGGCAAGCTCCTTGTCAAAACTTACCGACTGGGTAAACCTCTCCACAAACTCCTCTGTTTTTTCTTTAAACCTGCCTTCCCAGGGCTTTTGCATGGGAAAATTATCTTGCAACATTTTATTATTGTCAAGGTTAGAATATTTAAGGCAAGGCAAGGAGGCAGGGACTAATATTATTGGGAGGCTATTATGCCCCCAGATTATTATAATCCTGACCTCTGAGCCTTGCCTCTATCAAAGAAAAAAAGAGAGAGGAGGAAGAAATGAGGGTAATAGGCTGTGATGTAGGAGCAAAGTATATTATAGTTCATGACGGAGACAAGGCAATAGAGATAAGCACACCCTTAGAAGCACAAGCATACATTAGACCCAATGACATAGTAGTTTTGGAGCAGACAGGAGCATATGGGATAAGATGGGCAGAAGTTTTTAGCACCTTAGGGGCAAAGGTATACATAGCAGACGGCAGGGACTTCAAGAACTACAGACTGGCACACAGCAGGAAAAAAGACGATAGCCTTGACGCCTTTTATCTACGCAGATACTACCAAGAGAAACCTAACAAATGCAGACCCTATAACCCAATGCAGACCCATATAAGGGCTTTAATCCGCCAACACATAAGAAACCAAAAGGACATAACCAAGCACACCAACCGCCTAAAGCAGTATTTAGCCATGATATACCCAACCGAAGAGAACCATTTAAAACACCGCCAGACGCTATATAACCACTTAAACCAGCTAATAACCCGTTTAAAACAGACACCCCACGCCTTAAGTCCCTTAGCCATATCCGAAGCCCAAAAGCTCCAAGTATGCCTTACCCAAGCCAAGCAGTTAGAAGAAGAAATAACCTCAATAGCCCGCAACCACCCAGATTATATAGTTTGACCAAAACAGGCATACCCTTAGGCATAGGAAAGCAACGCATACGCATAGGAGGACTAATAACCACAGGAAAGACATCAGAATGGGTTTTCTTAGCCCTGATAGTAGTCTTTTTAACCCCCTTAGCCCGCCTTGACGTCAAAATAGGTTATAGCAAGTGGCAAGACCTATACCAGCAGGGAATAATAGACCTAAGAGAATACGAAGAGAGGAGGTTTAAAATATGGTAGACCTATGGGAAAAACGCCTAAAAGACCTCACAGGCTTAACCCTTACAGACCTACGGACACACACCATAAAAGAGCTAACCCAAAAACTACCCACCCACCTACAGAACGACCCAGACATAAAACCATTCCTTTGGAAACTCTCAATATACATAACCCAGCACCACCCACGCCAAACCCAAGCCCAAGAGCAAGAACTCCAAGACCTATATGAACGTATCAAAAAACGCCTTGAGGACATACCCGTCTACCTACGCAGACGCCCCAAGACATAACCCAAAGCATGAGGAAGTTCAAGAAGTTTGTAAAGAACTATACAAACCAACCAAACCCTAACCCTACCCTTATCCGTATCCTAACCCTTACCCTTATCCGTATCCTAACCCTTACCCTTACCCTAACACCAGCAAAGGCAGACCCATGCCAAGACCTAATAAACCGATTAGTAAAGCCCCCGCCCGCCATAGCCATCCTTGACACCCCAAGAGGCTACCACATCCTTGACCCAAAAGAACGCTATGAGACAGTCAAGACCTACCGCCAAGACCTACGCCAAATATCCGAGCTACTGGGCAAATACATCTCACTACGCAAGCAGACAGAGGAAATAAACGCATATCTTGGTTGGCAATGGGAAAGGGTCAAGGCAGGCGTAGAGTATAAAAAAGACATATGGAAAGAACAAATCCGAGAGAACCAGACCCGAGCAGAGTTAAAGAACATAGAACGCCAGCTAATCCTTATAGGAGCAACCCCCAAAGAACTTGACCTATGCTATAAGACCGCCAAATGAAAGTTATTTCGGAAGTTTGTAAAGACCTTTACAAACTCGTAGCAGTCCTCATAACCCTACTCATCCCTACCACCGCCCAAGCCCAGATAACCCTGCCAGAACTCCTAAGAGCCTACCAAGTCCCATATATCTTTTTACCCAGCCCCACCCAAGAACCCGTAATCATCACACGCACAGGCAAGATAACCACCACCACCCAAAGCAGACAAAGCCTAACCAGCACCAACCCACCCGACCGCACCACCCTAAACACCACAGAGACCACCACCCAGATAACCGAAAAGACCACCCATATCCTCACACCCCTACCACCACCCGAGACCATAACCCTTGAGATAAACCCAGAGAAAGCCCCGCCATTAGAATACCTTTTAAAAGCCCTATCCGACCGCCTAACATACCAATGGGATAGTAATATCCTCGTTATCCACCAACTGTGGCAACTCCACGACCTTGAGAACCAGACCCAAGAAGTAGGCACATATTCCCAGCTCCTACAGAAAGCCCTGGAAAGCCTAAAGAAGAGGAACCAACCCAAAGACCTCAAAACCTTCTATACCCTTTTACCCATGCCAGAACTGTTAACCCTGTGCCAACTCCACAAAGTCCAATGCACCCCCATAACCGACGACCTCATATATGTTGACGACCCACAGCCCATAAGCTCCTACCTAACCCAGACCCGCCCCAAGATACACATACAAACCTATATCTTGCTCCTCACGGACACAGCCAGACAAGAGCTTGACCTATCCCTTTCACTCCTTTTAACCAACACCCGCAAACCAGAAGCCTTTAGCATCCAAGCAAAAGACAAAACCGCAAACTTTAACACCCAGAAAGGCATATTAAACGCCCTTGAAGTCTCCTTAAAAGCCCTTGCAGAAAAGAACCAAGCCAGCATCATAGCCAGCCCCAGCCTACTCCTTGACGACCGCCAGCAAGCAAGTATTAGACAAGGCTATGAAATACCAGTCATAACACCAGCAAGCCAGACCACACCCGCCACCACCACCTACAGAAACGCCTATCTTTCTCTGACCGTCCAGCCCACCCTACTACCAAACGGACAACTACGCATAAACCTAAACCTAACCAAAGACAGCCCAGACTTCTCCATGAAAGTAGGCGAGAACATCCCCATACAGACCAACGCCATCCAGACCACCATAACCATACCCCCAGACACCCCAATATTACTGGGAGGAATAACCGAAGAAAGCAACGCCAACACCCGAGCCTACGGCTTTCTATTTTTCCAACGCCAAAAACAAAAAGAGACCCGCCAGCTCTACATACTCCTATACGCCCACCTTGTAGAGAAAGAGACCGACCTCATTCCAGATAGCCCCCCACCCGCCCCCGATAGATAGCCCCCACCCACCACCCTTGAAGTTTGTAAAGACCTATACAAACCACCAAGCCCTGAAGTTAGGACATATATATCCTAACAAACCACAGGAGGGTATAGCCATGAGAGAAGTAATAGCAGAGTATTATGGGACATTGGACTATGTTTATGAGGAACTAAAGGCAGAGCTACCCGAAGACCTTCAAGACCTACCCTACGAGACCATAGCAGTTGAGGAAGTCCATATAAGGAAAAAGGGAAAGGTTTACAGGTATATACACCTTAAGGGCTACCGGTATGGGAAGACCGAGACAATAGAAAGCTACCCAGTAGCATCCGCAGACATAGAGGAACTCCAGAGGCTTGTAAAACTCTACAGGGCAGTGAAGCACTTCAGCAAGGCTCTTGACTATATGCATGCCTTAAGTTATGATTGATGTATGGATAGGAGGATGGATATGAAGAAAGCAAAAAGATACGTGCAGAGGACAAACATAAACTTTGATATTCAAGTTTACGAGGCACTCAAACAGTATTGCTTTGACAAAGGAACAACCATGACGGACTTGGTTAATGAAATGGTCAAGGAACTTCTGAAGAAGGAAGGCTATCTTGGAGAGACCCATGAGACCAGAAGGGACTAATTTTTTAGTCCACCCCCAAGGATTTTTTTGCGACTTATAACCTATGCAAGCCAACATATTGGTGGTGGATGACGAAAAGGGTATAAGAGAAACCCTAAGGAGTATCCTTGAGGAGGAAGGCTACGGTGTATCCACCGCGGACAGTATAAAGTCCATGAAGGAAAAGGTAGAGCGTTTCTACTTTCATTGTGTGCTTTTGGACCTTTGGCTTCCTGACGGTAATGGGCTTGAATACATTTCTTACCTGAAGGAGAAACTCCCAGGCTCTGCCATTATAGTCATAACAGGCCATGGCAAGACAGAGCATGCGGTCAGGTCAATAAGGGAAGGTGCATACGACTTTCTTGAAAAACCCTTTTCTATGGATAGACTCTTGACAACAGTAGAAAAAGCCCTAAGGGAGACCATAAGGTCAAGAAAAGAGGAAGACCAAGACCCAATAATTGGCAAAAGCAGGCAGATGCTACAGGTAAAGGAACTCATCCACAAGGTGGCAAAGACCAACGCCAATGTCCTCATAGTGGGAGAAAGTGGTACAGGAAAGGAGCTTGTCGCAAGGAGAATACACACCCTTTCAGAAAGGTCCGAAGGACCCTTTATAGACATAAACTGTGCTGGGCTTCCTGACGACCTTGTGGAGGCAGAGCTTTTTGGCTACGAAAAGGGTGCCTTTACCTCTGCCAGTCAAAGAAAGCTGGGTAAAATTGAACTGGCTCATGGTGGCACGCTATTTTTGGACGAAGTTTCCGAGCTAAGTCCCAAGGCACAGGCAAAGCTTCTTAGAGTGCTTGAAACAAAAGAATTTACAAGACTTGGTGGAACGCAGGTAATAGGGTCTGACTTTAGGCTCGTGTGTGCCACCAACAAAAACCTGCAGGAAGAAGTAGAAAAAGGAAACTTCAGAGAAGACCTATACCACAGGATATCCACCTTTGTGATAAGTCTTCCACCTCTTAGAGAAAGGGATGAGGATATAATTCTCCTTGCGGAGCATTTCCTATCAAAGTTTCTAAAAGAATACAACAAACAACTCAAATATTTAAGTGAAGGTGCGAGAAAACTTCTTCAAACCTACACATGGAAAGGAAACGTAAGAGAATTGAAAAACCTCATGGAAAGGCTTGCCATACTGCACGAAGGCACGCAGATAACGGAAAAAGACCTACGAAATCTCCTTGGTTTTGACCACGAGCCAGAGGACATAAGGTCTCTTCTCATGGAAAAGGACCTAAGGAAGGCAAGGCAGTCTTTTGAAAAGCTTTTCATTGAAAGAAAGTTGAAGGAAAACGACTATGACCTTAGAAAAACCGCAGAAGCCATAGGCATAGACCTTTCTAACCTATACAGGAAGATAAAGCAGTATGAGATAGAGATAAATTCATAGACTACATAAAACTATAGACAAAGGTGAAACCAAACAAAAGACCTGCAAAAACAAAAGCACTTTTTATATACCTAAAAGG
>JAXSNY010000024.1:0-11282 GCA_037925365.1 Aquificaceae bacterium | reverse complement strand
TTATGGGTTCTATCTTGTTTAATAAAGCACTTTTCACTTCTTGTGTTTCACCAGTAATGAGAGAAAAGCCAGCTCCCAAACCTAAGAAGAGTGCTTCCATTGGATTTTGCTGAAACCATACATAAAAGGCGGTCCGGGTTCTTACATACTTTAAAAAGTTTTCTTCATAACACGGGCTTGTGAAAAATAAACCTTCGCAACTTATGGAGAAGGCAAAGGCAAGTATAAAAAGCAGTTTATAGTGGCTCTTTTTCATAGCTTGTCTGATTAATTATAACACCAGACGGAGACATCCAAAGTGAGGTTTTCCATGAGAGCCAATAGCATTAAGCTAATGGCATGCTAACCAAATAATCCAATGTGAGCTTGAATTTTAACTCCCCACGGGTCAGATAAAAATGCAACGGGAAATAGGGATAACAGGAACTGAGTGGAGGAAAGTGTTGCAACTCCCCACGGGTCAGATAAAAATGCAACAAAAGAATCAATTCATTTCAGAAAGGCTTTGTCCAGTTGCAACTCCCCACGGGTCAGATAAAAATGCAACGAGATGGATTTCTTTTTCAAGGTAGGGCTTAACTTCGTAGAGTTGCAACTCCCCACGGGTCAGATAAAAATGCAACTGCTTCTCGGATATGACAACTACAACCACGACTACGAGTTGCAACTCCCCACGGGTCAGATAAAAATGCAACCTTTAATTACAGCGGCGACACTAGATAAGTTACTCGAAAAAGTTGCAACTCCCCACGGGTCAGATAAAAATGCAACACCAATTCACCAGTGGTTTGAGAGTTACGGAACTTACTGTTGCAACTCCCCACGGGTCAGATAAAAATGCAACACCAATTCACCAGTGGTTTGAGAGTTACGGAACTTACTGTTGCAACTCCCCACGGGTCAGATAAAAATGCAACCCTACTTTTAAAGTCCTTAAAAGACAAGGATTAGAATAGGCTCTTTTTTGACTTTTGACATGATAAATATCATAAATATGCATCCAGCCCTTGAGTATCAAGGCTTATACACGAAGTTGTTGATACACCTTGTTCCAAAGCACATAAGAAAACTGAAAATCTCAAAAACTCCCTAAAGCCTTGCAAAACAACCCAAAGTTAGGGGTAGGTAACGTCTCAAAAACTCTGTCTTATGCACAAAATTTTGAGACGAGTATCATTTGCAACAAGTTAAAAGTCAAAACAAGCCCGTGGAGTTTTAAAACATAATCCTATTCAGTTGCCAAGATATCACGGGAGCAAAATCCCCCGACCGCTTACTCTATGCGATTATATCATAACCTAAAATATTATCGCAGTCAAAAAGTAGTCAGAAATCAAAATTAGCATGGAAGAGGTTACCACGCTATTGGTAGTTGCCCTTCCTACACCTTCTGTTCCACCTTTTGTGTAGTATCCAAAATAACAACTAACCGCAGAGATAATAAAGCCAAAAAAGACCGCCTTGTATAAACCGCCGATAAAATCATAAAGCTCTGCAAGGTCTTTCATTTTTTCCCAAAAGAGGTATTCATTTACTCCAAAAAGTTTGACCGCTACAAACCAGCCACCTATTATGCCAGAGATGTCTGCTATTACCACGAGCATGGGAACACCCACAATGCCCGCAAAGAGCCTTGGAGACACAAGGTAGCTTTTGGGGTTTATGCCCATGACCTCAAGGGCGTCTATCTGCTCCGTTATCCTCATTGTCCCTATGTTGGCGGTCATGGCTGAGCCTACCCTTGCCACCACCATAAGGGAGGCAAGCACAGGACCCAATTCCCTTCCCATGGATATGGCTACCACCGCACCTATGAGGAACTCCGCATTGAAGCGATGAAAGGTGCTGTAGGTCTGAAGGGCTATTACACCCCCAGAAAAAAGGGATGTAATTACCACAACCGGGACCGTTTCGGAGGCAAGGTATGCAAGCTGTTTTATAAAGTGCCTTAGTTTTGGAGGTCTTCTGAAGATAAAGTAAAGACCCCAGAGGGTAAGGAGCGTAGCCCTTCCCACCTCCTCAAAAACTTTTGACATGCTGGAGATACCTCTCAAATCGTTCCTTTATTTCTTCCATAAAATCTCCGCCCAGCTTTTCAAGCAGTGCATCCGCCAAGACTATGGCAAGCATGGCTTCGCCCACCACAGAGGCAGCTGGCACTGCCACCACGTCGCTTCGCTCCTTTCCTGCCCTTACCTCCTCCCTTGTCCGCAGGTCTACGCTTCTGAGGGGCTTTGTAAGGGTTGGTATTGGCTTCATGACGCACCGAACAAGGATGGGCATGCCATTGGTAATGCCCCCTTCTGTTCCTCCAAGGCGGTTGCTATAGCGAAAGTATCCCAACTCCTCTGACCAGCCAATCTCGTCGTGCACCTCAGAGCCATAGAGCCTGCCACTTTCAAAGCCAAGCCCCATCTCCACTCCTTTTATAGCCTGTATGCTCATCATAGCTTGTGCTATCCTTCCATCTATGCGTTTGTCCCACTGGATATGGCTTCCAAGCCCCGGTGGCACACCTATGGCGAAGACCTCAAAGACACCACCAAGGCTTTCACCCCTCTCCTTTGCCTCGTCAATAACCGCCCTGAAGTCTTGGTCTTTTGAGGGGTCTGGGAAACGTAGTTCAGAAAGCTCTGCAAGCTCGTGCCTTTTGAGAAGGTCCTCTTCCCTTATTTCTGGCTTTAGCCTCCCTATACTTACCACATAACTGCCTATCCTTATGCCAAACTCCTCCAATAGCCTTTTGCATACCGCACCCACCGCAACTCTTGAGGCGGTCTCTCTGGCAGAGGCTCTCTCAAGGATGTTCCTGAGGTCCTTCTGGTTATACTTTATGCCACCTGCAAGGTCCGCATGACCTGGGCGAGGTCTTACAAAGGGCACAAGGCTCTCTGGTGGCTCTCCCTCGTATGCCATCTTTTCTTGCCAGTTTTCCCAGTCCCTGTTCCATATGACCATGCTTATGGGACTTCCCAAAGTTTTGCCAAAACGGACACCAGAGAGAAACTCCACCCTGTCGCTTTCTATCTTCATCCTCCCTCCTCTGCCATAGCCCCTCTGTCTTCTTTGAAGTTCTCTGTTTATATACTCAGAAGAAAGCTCAAGGTTTGCAGGAATGCCCTCAAGGATGCATACTAACGCCTTTCCGTGCGATTCTCCTGCGGTAAGAAACCTAATAGGCATCAGTCTCTTACAGAAACCGCCTTTACTACCTTACCCGCTTTTAGACACTTGGTGCAGACATATACTCTTTTTACAGTTCCATCCTCAAGAACAATCTTGACTTTCTGAAGGTTCGGCTTAAAGGTCCTTGAGTTTTGCTCTGCGGAGAAGGTTACGCTCTTTCCAAACTTGGTGGTCTTTCCACAAACATAACACCTTGCCATTTCTAAACCTCCTTCAAGGAACACAATATTATAAACTAAGTGCCAAACTCCCAAGAGGAAAGATATTTAACCTGCTCGGGTGTAAGCTGGTCAATCTCCACGCCCATGCTCCTTAGCTTGAGGAATGCCACCTCCCTATCTATCTCCTCTGGCACCCTGTAAACATCCTTCCTGAGGTCTTTGTGGTTCCTTAGTATGTATTCAGCAGAGAGGGCTTGGTTGGCAAAGCTCATATCCATCACTGACGCAGGATGACCCTCCGCACTGGCAAGGTTCACAAGCCTCCCCTGAGCTAAAAGATAGAGCCTTCTACCATCCTTGAGCCTATACTCCTCCACGAAGGGTCTTATCTCCCTTTTACTTGCACTTAACTTTTCAAGAGCCTCTATGTCTATCTCCACATTGAAGTGTCCAGCGTTGGAGATAATGGCACCGTCTTTCATCCTCTCAAAATGCTCCTCTCTTATTACAGAGGTATTGCCAGTGACCGTCACGAAGAAGTCTCCCAGCCTGCAGGCTTCTGCCATGGGCATAACCAAAAAGCCGTCCATCTTTGCCTCAAGGGCTTTTATGGGGTCTACCTCGCAGACTATAACCGTTGCTCCCATACCTCTCGCCCTTTGGGCTACACCTTTACCACACCATCCGTAGCCTGCAACCACAAAGTAAGAACCTGCTATGAGTCTGTTGGTAGCCCTCATTATGGCATCTATGGTGGACTGTCCTGTGCCATATCGGTTGTCGAACATATGCTTTGTATAGGCGTCGTTTACCGCTATTATGGGGAACTGCAAAACTCCCTGCTGAGCCATAGCCCTTAGTCTTATAACTCCCGTGGTGGTCTCTTCCATTCCTCCGTAAACCCTTTTGGCAAGCTCGGGAAACTCCCTATGAAGCGTGGATATTAGGTCCGCACCATCGTCTATCACTATGTGTGGCTCTCTGTTTATGACCTCTCTGAGGTGCATATAGTAGGTGTCTGTGTCCTCTCCCTTAATGGCAAAGACGGGTATGTCAAAGTATTTAACAAGGGCAGAAGCCACATCATCTTGAGTAGAAAGGGGATTAGAAGCGGTCAGGTATACCTCCGCACCACCCTCCTTCAAGGTTATCATAAGGTTGGCGGTCTCGGTGGTGACATGCAGGCAGGCGGATACGCGTATGCCCTTGAAGGGCTTTTCCTTTGAGAACCTATCCCTTATACTCCTTAGCACAGGCATATCCCTCTCCGCCCACTCAATCCTGTTTTTGCCAGCCTCCGCAAGGCTTAGGTCTTTTACATGGTATTCCATCTTACACCTCCACACTTATATGCACAAAGCTCATGTTATCATCAACGCCTTTTTCAGGTAGTAGCTCCGCCATGGCTTCTGGTGTTAGGGTAAGCTCTTGCTCCTCAAGAGGTTCCCACACCCCATCTGAACATATGAGATATTGTCCGTAGTGTTCCACCTCTCTCATAAAGACCTCAAAGTTTATAAACTCTGGACCTCCTATTATAGCATAGGTTAAGTAGTTTCTTCTTGGGTCATGTTTTGCCCTAATTGGGTCAAGAAGCCCTGCCCTTGCGAGCTCCTCCGCCTCAGAATGGTCTTGTGTAAGCCTTAGGGCTTTGCCCTCCTTTATACCATACACCCTGCAATCTCCCACATTGAAAACAAGTCTTCTTTCCTCAAGCAAAAGCAGAGTATCCCTCAGCATAGACAAATACCCCTTTTGTGGACATTTACCCACGCCTCGGGTTTAGGGACTGACTGAAAGCATGGATTTCTTTCAATCAATCCAAGTGCCTTACTCCAAAGACACTTAAACCGCTCACTAAACAAGTTTTTTATGAAAACCTCCACTTGCTTAGTGAGGGCTTGCTCCATACTACGTAAATGCAAGCTCCACTTAGCACGACTAAGCAGATTCCTGCTTGCATTCACATCCGCATAGAGCTTCCTATTGCATAGCTTACACTCAAACTCACTCCTTACCTTCCTATTCCCTTTGTCTACATACCCACAATTACTGCATGCTTGTGAACTATGGGACTGTTTCAAAATTTGTGTAAATTCTACCACACCTCATAGCCTACCCTCAAAAAGAATTATCAGCTGGGCATATATCATCTCCCAATCCCTCAAAGGCTTCTCCCACTTCTCCTCTAAGTCCATCGCTACCCCATAACAAACCTTCAGTAAAGCCTCATCCGTTGGAAATATCTTCTTGCCTTATATCACCTTCCTTATCTTGCTGTTTATACTCTCTACAAAGTTCGTCGTCGCTAACATCCTCCTTATCTCATAAGGATACTTGTAAAAGGTCAATATATCCTCAAGCTCTCTTTCCCAGTCCTTCACTACCTGTGGATACTCTGCTTGGTACTCCCTCTTAAACCTCTCAAAGTTCTCCTTGATATGGTGCTTGCAGAAAGTCTTGTGCCATAGATGTCTTCAAGGATGTCTTGGATGTCTCTTGTAGATAAGCCTTTAGAGTATAGTAGGAATAGTTTTTCTTGGAGTTCTTTAAGCAGGACTTTTTCGCCTTTTGGGACGATTGTGGGTTCAAACTCAGATAGTCTTGATTTGACCTGAGGGGGTATTGATGGTTTTTTCGTATGAGCCATTTCTGGAGTTAGGGTTATTGGAGGGTTTGTATTTTTCGTAGCCGAGGAATTCATCCAGCTCAGCCTGTAGCATTTTGCCGATGGTTTGAGCCATCAGCTCTTTGAGTAGTTCACTGAACTCCTTTCGGTATTGCTCTACCTTCTCCTTGTTTGGTTGTTTCATGTTAATGCCTCCTTACTTTATTTTTACACAATGGATGAAACAGTCCCCTTTGGCAGGAAGTTTTACAGCAAGGTCAGAAAATTTGCAGAGAAGATAGACAGAATTCAAAGAGAAATGCAAAGGAGAGGGAAAAAGCCAACAGAGAGCAGGCGATATTTAAGACTTCAACACAGGCTAAGTGAGTATGTGAAGAATGAGGTAAGGAGGATAATAAACAGGATTATAGAGTTATACAGACCACAGAGGCTTGTGCTTGAGGACTTAAGAGGGTTTTTGAGGAGGGTGATTAACAATTTTCCAAAGGCTATAAAGAGGGTGCTTATAAGGTTTGGCTTTGGAGAATTAAAAAAGAAGTTAGAGGAAGTAAGAGAAGAATATGGCATAGAGGTGGTGTATGTTGCTCCTGCCTATAGTTCACAGGCATGCAGTAATTGTGGGTATGTAGACAAAGAGAATAGGAAGGCAAGGAATGAGTTTGAGTGTAAGCTATGCAATAGAAAGCTCCATGCGGATGTGAATGCAAGCAGGAATTTGCTTAGCGGTGCTTAGTGGAGTTTGCATTTGCGTCGTATGGAGCAAGCCTTTATCAAGCAGGTAGAGGAGTTTATGGCTCGCCTGTTTGATGAGCGGTTTAAATGTCTCTGGAGTAAGGCACTGGGATTGATTGAAAGAAATACATACTTTCAGTCAGTCCCTAAACCTGAGGCGTGGGTAAATGTCTCTAAGAGTGATATTTGGCTATGCTATGGGATACTCCATACGCCAGAGGGATTCTTTATAAGCCATACCTTTCCATCCTTTATTAGCACACCTCCTGATGAAAATTCTTCCTTCATGGTAGAACCTCCACCTTGCCCTTTGCCAGAACCCTTCCCCTCAATATTTTATCCTCTCTCCTTATGCGTATTATCTTTCCCGCTGCGCCAGAATCCACTGCCACTGCTTGAAAGCTCAACTCAATGGAACCGCTTCTGTATACTACTTCAACTAAATCACCACTTTTTACCATAGGCACTTCCTTGAGAAGAGACCTCCTTAGCATAGTTCCTTTGGTTATGCGTGTGGATGCCATGTAGTTTTCAAAGTCTTCTGAGCTTAGCCTTAGGTCTGATGGAATGGTCTTCATAAACCTTTCTTCTACCTTAAACTGCTCAGGTCTGATGGGACTTCCCTTTGGTATGTCCTCAAGAGCTATAAAGACCTTTGCCTTCCACAAAGCATTTACAATAGCTTGATACCTCTCCTTGCCAGAATAGAGATAAGCAACCGCCCTGCTCCTGCCGTATTCCATATCTAGCTCAACTTTTTCAACCTCCAAGTTTTTAGGTGCAAAAAGCCTGACACTTTGAACCTTTACACTATTGCCAAAACGCTTGTAGACCTCTGATTCTATAAGCTCTTCTGGACTGGAAAAGACAAAAGAGAATAGGAGCAAAAGGCTAAGAAGCCACATCCATACTTTGCATAAGCTCCCTTATGAGGGTTGCAGGCTCCACCTCCTTAGGACAGACCAGATTACACTTGTTGCAGGAAAGGCAGTGGTAGAGGTTTCCCTCCCTTACCGCCTGCTTTGCCCTTAGCTCCTTTTGCTCCTCTCTTGGGTCTTCGTAGAACCTAAAGAGCTTGGCAAAGAAAAGGGGTCCTGCGTAGTTCTCCTCCAAAACTTGAGGGCAGTAGGACTGGCAGGCAAGGCAGAGGATGCAGTCCGCCGAGTTCTCTATCTTCCTGCTAAGCTCTGGCTCTATCCTTGGGTCTTTGCTCTGTTCCCTTATCCAGAGCCTTAGGCTTTTTATCTTCTCTATCACCCCTTCGTTATCTACCACCAAGTCCCTTATGACCCTAAAGTTCCTTATGGGTTCTATGAGAATCTCCTGCCCAAAGAGGGCGTAGGGCAATGCTTGCTCCTTGCAAGCGAGTTTTGGAAAGCCATTGACCATTATGGTGCAGGTGCCACATATACCCGCCCTGCAGAAATGCCTAAAGCCAAGGCTCGGGTCAAGCTCCTCCTTTACCCTCTGGAGTGCCATAAGAAGGGTCATACCCTCCTGGTAGGGTATCTCAAAGGTTTGGTAGTAGGATTTCCCTGAGTCTTCCTGCCTTCTTATTTTTAGTTTTAGAACCATGCTTAAATAATGTATCCTATTGTGTATGCTGGTCAAGCACTTTGAAAGTCGGGAAGCCTTCTATAGGTTTCTGAAGGAGAAAATGGGCGTGTTTTTCAGAGAAGCCTACGACAGAGGCTTTGAGGGAGTTTTCCATGTGCTATATCTGAAGGGAATAAAGGCGGAGATTATTGTCCCTCTGGCGAAAAGGTCTTGCCTGCATGCCTTTTATGGTGACAGCACTGTGGCCCTTTGTGGTTCAGAAGCTCAGCTAAGAGATTTCTGCTCTCTTCTCGTGAAGGAAGACAAGAGGCTTGCGATTGATATACTCCAAAAGCTCCAAAGCTACAGGAAAAGGTCCTTTAAGCTCCAATACAACCAGAAAATACTGCCTCTGGGTATAAAAACTGCCATTATGGGTGTTCTTAACATAACACCAGACTCCTTCTCCGATGGTGGTCTGTATTTAGAACCTTCCAATGCCATAAAAAGGGCTGTGCAAATGGCTGAGGAGGGTGCAGATATAATAGATATAGGTGCGGAGTCCACAAGACCTGGCTCCAAGAGGATAGATGTGGAGGAAGAGCTAAGAAGAATCTTACCAGTTCTTAGAGAGGTCCGAAGGGAGCTTCCAAAGGTTTGGATTTCCGTAGACACCTACAAGGCAAAGGTGGCAGAAGCCTGCCTTGAAGAAGGGGCGGACATAATAAACGACATAAGCGGTGGAACCTTTGATAAGGACATGTTTAAAGTAATTGCCCGCTATGGCTGTCCCTATGTGCTTACGCATATAAAGGGCAAGCCCGAAACATGGAAGGATGAACCTCCTATCTACGAGGATGTGGTAGAGGAGATAATCCTCTGGTTTGAGGAAAGGCTAAGAATATTGAGAGAAACTCAATACGAGGGACAGGTGATACTTGACCCGGGCATAGGCTTTGGAAAACTGCCAGAGCATAACGTGGAAATACTTAAGAGGTTTGATGAGCTAAAGATATTTGGTTTGCCCCTTTTGGTAGGTGCTTCAAGAAAGTCCTTTATAGGCATTGTGTTGGAAGGATTACTTAGGAAAAAAACAGAGCCTACAGAGAGGTTATATGGCAGCTTGGGAGCTATTGCTCCTGCGGTTATGAAGGGAGCAAACATAGTGAGGGTCCACGATGTGAAGGAAACCAGAGAGTTTCTTGCACTTCTTGATACGGTAAGAACCTATGGCGAATTTTAGTTGGGAGCTGGTTGAACTACTTTCATGGAGGGACCTGCTTGACATACTGGCGGTTTCTACCTTTATATATGGCATTCTACATTTTCTCCGCATAACCAAGGGTCTTCAGATCTTTAGAGGAATAGTGGTGCTTGCAGGCTTTTGGCTTCTTGCGGAGCTTCTGAACCTTAGGACTCTCTCCTGGGTATTTGAAAAGCTCTGGACGGTGGGGCTTTTCTCGCTGGTAGTCATATTTCAACCAGAGATAAGAAAGACCCTCAGCAGGCTTGGTCAGAGGACAGGCATATCTTTTATAAAGCCTGTGGAGGAAAGGGTTGTTGACAGGGTAGTGAGAGCATGCTCCTTTCTATCAGACAGGCAAATAGGAGCTCTTATAGTTATTGAAAGAGGGCAAAGCGTGGAAGGTGTGGTAGAAGGATGCGTGCTTATAGACAGCTTTGTATCCGTTGAACTGCTAATTACCATATTCAACCCCATATCGCCTTTGCACGATGGTGCGGTGGTGGTAAGAGGAGACAGAGTTGTATACGCCTCTTGTATACTTCCACTTTCAAAATCTGCGGAGCTACCTAAAAAATATGGAACAAGACACAGAGCTGCTTTGGGTATTACTGAAGAAACAGACGCGGTGTGCGTTGTAGTATCTGAGGAAACTGGAGAGATATCTCTCGCAGTAGGAGGAAAACTTCATAGAAACCTTGACCCAGAGATATTGAGAGAACTACTTTTCAAGGAGCTGAGAATTGAGAAGGTTTAAGGTTTTTCTCTTCAAAGATTGGCAATACAAACTCCTTTCTCTCCTGACGGGCACAACTTTGTGGTTTTTTGTAAACCTTGGAGAAAGGGTTCCTATGAGTGTGGAAAGGAATATTGAAGTATATAACAAAGAGCAAGGCTACGAGTACAAACTGGAAAGGAAAAGAGCAAGAATAAGGCTCAAAGTGATGGAGAGGTTTGTTCCTGAGGAAATGCTGGAAGGGGTAAGCGTGGGGGTAAGCGTAAAAGGTATGAAAGAAGGAGAATACATTCTAAAAGTAGAGGCGAAAAAACTGCCAAGATTCTTGGTAACCGTTGAGAGGATTGAACCTGAATACGTGAGGGTAAAGATAATAAAGGCCCCCGAAGGGGGCACATAATATCATCCGCAGGAGAAGGAGCTACCGCAACCACAAGAACCAGTTACGTTGGGATTCCTTATGGTGAATCCACCACCCATAAAGTCCATCACATAGTCAAGCTCTGCATTGTTCACGTAGGGCATGGAGAACTGGTCTATAGCAATCCTTAACCCTCCAAATTCAAAAACATTGTCACCCTCTTCTATGGTGTCGTCAAAGCCCATGGCATATTGAAAACCGGAGCATCCTCCGGGAACCACCCTTATTCTGAGTATGGGTTCAGTGATGTTGTTCTCTTGGGCTATCCTCAACACCTCCTGAACTGCCTTGTCTGTAGCAAAGAAATTAAAAGCTACCTTTTGCATAACACTACCTCCTGTAAGAATTTCTTAAGAATATGATAGCCTTATGGTGGTCTTTTTCAAGGGGAGGTTATATGACTATTCTCATGAAGAGCTCTCCACCTTATGAATAAGCCAGAAGACTATACCCAAGGCTACCAAAACCAAAGCGAGGGTTATAAGCTCCTGAACCTCTTCTGGAGATAGGGATAGTTCCTCATCCTATAGAAAAATATTCCACAGGACGAGGTTTTGCAGGCAAGGGGACTATAAGCTCCCTTGTGAACCGCAGGAGAACATTCCTCGCACCTACTATGTCCGCATCCTCCTCATACC
>JAXSNY010000023.1:0-11601 GCA_037925365.1 Aquificaceae bacterium | reverse complement strand
AAGAAGGCAGAAAGCCCCATAAAGAAGTGGAAAAGACCATAAGCCCTTCCTCTTGCATCTTCTGAGGAGAGCTTGGCAACCGCAGACCTCATTATAGATTCTTGAACTCCAAGGCTTATACCCCAGAGGACCACCGCCAAAAGTGGCTGGCTTGTAAGAAGGAGAAAGAGGGTAGAAAACATACCAATAGAAAGTCCAGCAATCAGAGACATAAAGCCAACCCTATCGTAAAGAACGCCAAAAAGAAGTGCGGACAGGGCATCCACTCCCATAGCAAGTGCAAAGAGGAGGGCTACCTGCCAACCCTCAAAGTTTAGTTTTTGAGTTAGATGAAAACCCATAAGTGGAAACTGCAAAAAGCCAAGAGAAACAAGGCAGGAAGCAATAAGATATAGATAGAAAACTTTGCCAAGAGAAGCCTCTGACCCTCGTCTTTCCTTCTGCAAGTCTTTTACTTCCAAGCCTTTAGCCAGCAAGAGAAAGAGCATGGCAAAGACCGCAGGCACAAGGAGCAGTGCAAAGGCAAGCCTATAACCAAAACCAAGATAAAGCACAAGGGCGACCACAGAAGGACCAAGAACCGCACCAATCTGGTCAAGAAACTCATGAAGACCAAAACCTTTTCCATGACCCACTACCTGAGTAGCCTTTGAAAGAAGTGCATCCCTTGAAGGAGTCCTTAGTCCCTTTCCCGTCCTCTCAAGAAACAAAAGAAGGCTTGCGGTCTGCCAACTGCTTGCAAGAGAAAGAAGAGGAACCGCAAAAAGGTTTAAGGCATACCCACTTAGGGTAAAAGCCCAGTAGCCCCTTAGTTTATCAGAAAAAAAGCCAGAGAGAAGCCTAACCCAGTATCCCAGAAGCTCTGCCAGACCAGACACAAGGCTAACCCAAAGAGCGGAAGCTCCGAGAAAGGCAAGGTAAGGACCTATAATACCCTTTGCACCCTCGTAGGTAAAGTCCGCAAAGAGACTAACCACCCCCATAAGGACTATAAACCTGTATGCTCTTTTTTTATCCCACATCTATGTTTTCTACCTCACCCACAAGATTAAGCTCGGGAAGGAAAGACCTGACCTCCTCAAGAACCTTCAAAAGTCCAGAAAAGGTGTCTGGCGTGGCTATAAGATAAACCTCCTCTGAGGATTTTTCCCTTGTCCTTACTATGGCATACCTGCCAGACCCGTCTATAAGGGCTGTAAAAAGACCTATCTTTTCCTTAGGAACTTTTACCAGAAGAACCCTTGCTTTTACCTCTTTGCTCATGGCTAACTATCTTTGCACCAAATATGTCCTTTACCTTCTCCACAAAGGATGGCAGACCGCCTTCCTCCTCCTTTTCCTCTACCACGAAGTCAATCTTAGGGTTCAAAGCCTTTATCTTTTGCATATCCTGTTCTGTTAGGTCTCCCTTTCTTACAAAAAAGACAAACTTATCCCCCTTGACCTCATACTTTGACCTTTTGAGTGCCTCCATTAAAAGGATGTCCAACTTACCCTCAAGAGGTTTAAAAGGGTTTTCTTGCTCTGTTTCTTTTTTAGTTTGCTCCTTTTGTGTAGGTTCTACAGGTCTTTCAGAGGACATATACCTTATAAGCTCTCCGATAGGAAGAATGTCTTTAATTATCTGTGTCTTTATTATGGCAAGCTCACAGGCTCTAAGAAAGTCCCTGCTCCTTGCATCAAGCCTTGCCATGTTGACTACCTTTTCTAAATAGAGCAGGGCATTTAATGGAGCGTCCGCAAAGCTTTTATGGAAGTCTTCTACCCTCATAACCTTCTCTGGATTCTTTAGGCTTTTGTAGAGTATTAGGTTTCTTATCTCCTCTTCAAGAGAGTCCCAAAATCTTGTGAGATTAAAACCTCTCTGGCTTATATCTCTTATAAAGGCAAGGGCTTGGTCTGTTTCAGAGTTTAAGAGGAGTTTAAGAAAATCCCTTACCCTCTCTTGAGATACTATACCCAAAAACTCTTCAAGGGTTTCAGACTTTACCTTACCCTCACCGTAGGTGCTTGCTTGGTCAAGCAAAGAGACCGCATCCCTCATACCACCATCGCTGAGCCTGGCTATGGTTATAAGAGCCTTCTCTTCACACTCAACACCCTCTTTTTCGCATATAGCCTTTAGATATTCTGCTATCTCCTCCTCCCTTAGCTTTGTGAAGATTATCCTTTGGCATCTTGAAAGTATAGTGGGCATTATCTTTTCGTATTCTGTGGTGCAGAGCACAAAAACAGTCCTTGGAGGAGGTTCTTCAAGGGTCTTTAAAAGGGCGTTAAAAGCCTCTTTTGTAAGCATATGGGCTTCGTCAAGGATGTATACCTTGTATTTACCCTTTATGGGTGCGTAAGAGACCGCATCCCTTATGACTCTTATATCGTCTATGCCTCGGTTGGAAGCAGCATCTATCTCAATGAGGTCTGGAAAGTTGCCCCTATCTATGGAAAGGCAGTTTTCACATCTTCCACAGGGTTCACCCTCCTCTGGTTGAAGGCAGTTTAAAGCCCTTGTTAGTATCCTTGCAAGGGTGGTCTTCCCAGTTCCTCTTGGACCTGCAAAGAGATAAGCATGGGAGAGCTTGTTGAGCCTTACCGCATTTCTGAGCACACGCACTGCCACATCTTGTCCTACCACCTCGGAGAACCTCTTTGGTCTATACTTCCTTGCGAAGGGAACATACATGCTGTTAAATAGTATAATCCTTATTGCAAAACTTTTTTCCTTCGTTATCTTTATCTATAAGAGAGGTGTGAAAGATGTTTGAAAAGTTTACGGAAAAGGCAAGACAGGTAATCCTCCAAGCAAGGGAGGAAGCCATAGAGCTTGGGCATACATACCTTGGTAGTGAGCATATACTGTTATCCCTTATAAGGGAAGAAGACCTTCCTTCCCTCGTGCTTACACGCTTTGGGCTGACCCAGGAGAAGGTGCGCAAAGCCATAATGGGTCAGATAACCCGCGGGAGCCACTCGGGTGAGATACTTTTTGCACCAGACGCCAAAAGGGTTCTTGAGTTTGCGGTGGAAGAGGCGCGCATACTGCACCATCAGTTTGTGGGACCCGAGCACCTGCTTATAGGTATCGTCAGAGAAAAGACAGGCTTGGGTGGAAGGATACTCAGAGGCTTTGGTCTTGATGAGTATTCTGTCAGAAGGGAGGTCCTGCAGATTCTTGGAGAGCTTCCTCCTCAAGAGACCACCAAGTATGCACCCACGCCAAACCTTGACCGCTTTTCCAGAGACCTCACGCAAATGGCAAGGGAAGGAAAGTTAGACCCAGTTATAGGAAGGGAAAAGGAAATAGAGAGAGTTATACAGATACTGGTCAGAAGAAGAAAGAACAATCCTGTCCTTCTTGGAGACCCCGGTGTTGGAAAAACCGCCATAGTGGAAGGGCTTGCCCAAAGAATAGCCTACAAACAGGTGCCAGACCCCCTTCTCAACAAGAGAGTGGTAGCTCTTGACCTAGCTGCCCTTGTAGCTGGCACAAAATACAGAGGTCAGTTTGAGGAAAGGCTCAAAAACATCCTAAAGGAGTTGGAAAAGGCTCCCAATGTAATACTCTTCATTGATGAGATACACACCCTTGTGGGGGCAGGTTCCGCAGAGGGTTCTATAGATGCCAGCAACATGCTAAAGCCAGCCTTGGCAAGGGGTGAAATACAGGTCATAGGTGCCACAACCCTTGACGAATACAGGAAATACATAGAGAAGGACGGTGCCTTAGAAAGAAGGTTCCAGCCTATCATAGTGGACCAGCCATCGCAAGAGGACACCATAAGGATACTCTATGGGCTTAAAGCCAAGTTTGAGGAGTTCCACAACGTGGAATACAAGCCAGAAGCCATAGAGAAGGCGGTTGTGCTTTCTGAAAGATACATAACAGAAAGAAACCTGCCAGACAAAGCCATAGATGTAATAGACGAAGCTGGCTCTCTGGTAAAACTCAGGGCATACCAGCTACCACCTGAGCTAAAGGAGATAGAAGAGAAGATAAGGAAAATAGAAGAGAGGAAAGAAGAGGCTGCAAACCAGCAAGACTACGAAAAGGCAGCGAGACTAAGGGATGAGGAGCTAAGGCTAAGGGCTAAGCTGGAGAGCCTCAAAGCCAAGTGGAGACAAGAGATGTCCGCCAACAGACCAAAGGTAACAGAAGAGGATGTAGCAGAAGTTGTAGCCAGATGGACGGGCATACCGGTGAAGAGGATACACGAGAACGATATGGAAAAACTTCTACATATAGAAGAGGAGCTACACAAAAGGGTGATAGGACAGGATGATGCCATAAAGTCTATAGCCAAAGCCATAAGAAGGTCAAGGGTAGGATTGAAAGGAAGACATAGACCAATAGGTGTTTTCCTTTTCCTCGGACCAACAGGCGTGGGAAAGACTGAAACCGCAAAAGCCCTTGCGGAGTATCTCTTTGGCTCTGAGGAAGCACTCATTAGGTTTGATATGTCTGAGTATATGGAAAAGCATACTGTCTCAAGGCTTGTGGGTGCACCTCCGGGATATGTGGGTTACGAGGAGGGTGGACAGCTCACAGAAAAGGTCAGAAGGAGACCCTACTCAGTGCTACTCTTTGACGAAATAGAGAAGGCTCATCCAGATGTGTTTAACATATTCCTTCAGATATTTGATGACGGAAGGCTCACCGATGCCATGGGAAGAACGGTAGACTTTTCCAACACCATAATCATAATGACCTCCAATCTGGGTGCAAGGCTAATAGCCCATGGCTCTCAGATGGGCTTTGAGAAGAAGTTCGGCATGATAGACTACGAGCAGATGAAAAAGAATGTGCTTGACCAAGTTAAAAAGACCTTCAGTCCAGAGTTTCTCAACAGGCTTGACGAGGTCATAGTATACAGACCCCTTGAAAAGGAGGATGTGGTAAAGATACTGGAGCTACAGCTTGAACAGGTCAACAAGAGCCTTCAGGAGTGGAATGTGAAGGTCAGGCTTCACAAGAGCTTCATAGACTGGATAATAGACAAGGAATACAAGCCCGAGTATGGTGCAAGAAGTCTAAAGAGGGCACTTCAGCATCACGTGGAGGACTTGCTGGCAGAAGAGCTTCTCAAGGGAAGCCTTGCAGATGTGGAAGTGGTAGAGATAAAGGTCAAGGATGACAAGCCTTACATAAAGCCTGTGAAAAAGAAGGAGAAGCTGGAAGCCATCTTCAACCAATAAGAAGCTGGGCTGGGTTTTCTAAGGCAAAGACCTTGGAGACCCCGCCCCTTCCGCTAACGCCTATCACCTTGTCTGCAAAACCTGCGAGGACTTCCCTCAAGGTGACCACTATAAACTGAGCTTTTTTTGACCTCTCCTTTATAAGCTCTCCCACCCTTCTGGCGTTTGCTTCATCAAGGTGAGCATCCACTTCGTCAAAGTAATAGAAGGGTGATGGTCTGTAGTCTTGTATGGCGAAAATAAGAGAAATAGCAGCAAGTGTCTTTTCACCACCAGATATGGCTTCTAAGTATTGTACCTCCTTTCCTCTTGGCTTTACCACCAAGCTCACACCACCAGAAAATGGGTCATCCTCTCTCTCAAGCACCATGTATGCCCTTCCACCAGGAGAAAGCTCAGAGAAAATGTGCCTAAGGTTTCTATCCACCGCCTGGAAGGTTTCCATAAAGGCTCTTAGCTTTTTTGTCTCTATTTCCTGTATGAGTTCTTTTATAGACTCCTTTTCCTCTTTTAGCTTTTTGTATCTTTCCTGATAGTCTGTGTATCTCTCTTCATATTCCCTGTATTCCTCCTCCGCTTTGAAGTTCACACCGCCGATAGAAGAAAGTTCCTTCAGTATTTTTGAAAGCTCTTCTTTGAGTTTACCAAACCCCTCTTTTACTTCTACCACATCCCCCTCATAGTGGAGGTCTCTCAATTTGCTAAGGCTCTCTTCGTATCTTTCTTCAAGTTTTGCCCTTTCAAGCCCAAGCCTATGAAGTTCTTCTTTTATGGTCTCTTCGTGAAACTTCAACTTTCCAAGTTCTGACTGAAGGATTCTTTGTTCTTCTTCCAGTTTGTCCTTCTTTCTGTATAGTTCGTAAGCCTGCACATTGACCTGCTTTAGTTCTTCTTCTATCTCTTCTCTCTTTCTGTGTAGTCCTTCCAGCTCTTGGTTTAGTTTTTTAATCTCCTCCTGGGCACTGTCAATAAAGGCGAGTTTTCTGCCTATTTCCTTCTGTAAGCTCTCTCTTTCCATCTGTAGCTCTTTTAGTTTTAGCTGTTTTAGGTGTATGGACTCCTTTAACCTCTCTATCTTTTGCTTTTGTTTTTCATATTCCCGTCTTAGGTCTTCCACTCCAGACTCCTTGTAGTGGGTAAGAACCGACTGCCTCTTTATGTTGAGGTTTTCCAGCTTTTCCTCAAGGTAAGCTATTTCTTCTTTTAAAGCCTGTGCTTTCCTTTTGGTCTCTTGCGACTCTTGTTCCAATATCTGAAGGTATTCTTCCGCCTTACGAAGTTTCTCTTCTATATCTTTAAGCCTCTCATAGCCAGTCTTATCGGACTCTTCCACTTCCTCAAGCCTTCTTTTAAGTATGGCTATGACACTTTCCTTTTCAAGAAGCTCATCCCTGAGAGCTTTTAGGAGCTTTTCCTCCCTTTGTTCCTCTTCCTTCAATTTCTGTTCAAGCTCCAAAAGTCTGTTTAGCTCCTCAAGATAAAAGGCTCTTCCAAGTTCACCCCTTTCTTCGCTATGCCCCCCACTTATGACGCCACTTTTCTCAAAAAGCTCCCCATCAAGGGTCACCATCCTATAAACATTTCCAAGAGCCTTTGCGGTCTCAAAGCTGTCCACAAGGAGCGTATCTCCAAAGATAAACCTTATTGCCTTTTCAAACCTTCTGTCGTATTCTAAGAGGTTCACCACAAAGTCTATAACACCCCTTTGTCTTGGTGGATAAGGTGGCAGGTTCGTTTCCCTTATCCTGTTCAAGGGTATAAAGTTTAGCCTTCCCCATTTTAGCTCCTTGAGCCTCTGTATGCACCTTTTTGCTACCTCTTCGTCCTGCACCACCACATAAGAAAGTCTTCCACCACCTGCGGTCTCAACCGCTCTGAGGTATTCAAGGTCTTTAACTCTTATAAGGCTTGAAGCTCTGCCGTAAACTCCTTCTATACCCTCAAAGGGTAGGTCTTCTGGTGGCATGCTTGCCAGCCTACCCTTAAGCATGGATACCTCTTTAATGATTTCTTCCCTTTCTTGTCTTATTTTCTTGAGCCTTTCCTCTTGGCTTTGGTATTTATCCTTCTTTGTCCTTATGGACTTCTCTTCCTCCTTTAACATCTTCTGGTAATTTTCCCTCTTCATAAGGGATTCGCCCATGCTTGCTTTTATTTTTTTCTCCTCTTCCCTTAGCCTTTCCATATCTTCTCTAACTTTCTCCTTTTTAAGCTCCAGCTCTTTCAGTTTCAGTTCCATCCTTGAAAGCTCTTTCCTTGCCTCTGCCAAAGTATTAGAAAGCTCTTTTAGTTTCTCCTCTGTCCTTTCCATCTCCTCAAGGGAAACCTTTAGGCTCTCCTCCCTTTCTTTTATGCTCTTCCAAAGAAGGTTTGTAGCCTCTTCCAAGCCCAGAAGTTCCATCTCCTGTCCCTCAATCTCTCTCAGAAGCTCTTTCTCTTCCCTTTTTAGAGACTCCCTCTGGGATTCAAGAGAGCCTATCTGTTCCTGTGTATAGAAGACCTCCTTCTCAAGGTTTTCAATCTTCTTTTTATGTTTTTCTATCTCTTGGCTAAGGGTTTCAATAGACTGCGATAGCCTGCCAACCCTTTCTCTATAAGGAAAGAGACTCTCACTTACGCTCTTTAGCTCCTCTTCTAAAAGGGTGAGCTTTTCTTCGTATTCTTTAAGCATCCCTTCGAGTTTTTCAAGTTCTTCCTCCTTCTGAGCCATAGTTTGGGACATTTGCTGTAGTGATTTCTGAAGGTCATAGGCGGTCTTTAGATTGAGCTTTATCTCCAAAAGTCTTCTCTTTTCTTCTAAGTCTCTGTATAGGTTTAGCCTATTTAGCTCCTCTTTGAGCTTTTCCATCTGCACTTCCATCTCATCCATAAGAAGCCTAAGCTCCCTTAGCTTTAGCTCCACTTCTCCAAGGTCTGCAAGAGCCTTTTGCTTTTTCTCCTCATACTCTTGTATACCCGCTATCTCCTCAAGGAGCTTCCTTCTTTCTACAGGCGTCATCTTCAAAAACCTTACTATGTCTCCTTGAAGCACCACATTGTAGGCGTTTTCGTATATGCCAGCCTTAGAGAGAAAGTCCATCAAATCCCTTTCCCTTACCACTGCACCGTTTATTCTAAAGACCGTTCGCCCATCCTGATAGACCTTCCTTGAGATAACTATATCCTCCTCCTGAAGAGGGAAGAGCCCGTAATTCTTAAAATGCACCTCTACGTAAGCATAATCAGCCCTATCGGAGTTTTTTGCGTATATAAGGTAAGAGAGGTTTTTTGCCCTAAGGGTCTTTGCAGTAGCTATACCAAGGCTAAAGGATATGGCATCACCTATATTAGACTTGCCCGCACCATTTGGACCAACAATACTTATAAAACCCTGACCTAAGGGTATTTCTATCCTATCCTTTCCGTAAGATTTAAACCCCTCTAAGGTTATTTTTTCTATCCAAGCCTTCACAGTTTAATAGTATAATTAAAGGTGGTATGAGGTTAAAAATTAAAATGTTAAGCAGTTTACCGTGTATAACTAAATTAGAAAGATGGCAGCGGAGCTATTGATAGCACTCTACTGTGGTTCCCTCTTTGCCTTAACCTTTCTGGTAGCACCTGTCCTTCTTAGGGTTGATAAAAACAAAGACTTTGCAGGGGGGCTTTACGGAAGGGTGCTTTGGAGGTTTTATAAGGTTGCCTTTTTCATGCTTTTGCTTTATCTTATCATAGGTGATGCAAAACTTGACGCTATACTTCCTATCCTGGGTCTTGGTTTGAACGTGGGAATTTCATACTGGCTTAAAAACTACAAGAGGAGTTTGGGGAACATAGACCTCCTTGATTATAATGAACCCAGAAGAGTACTTTTTAGAAGGGTTTCCATGCTATCAACCCTTATTCTCCTTATAAACTTCTTGCTTTCTATGTATGTGCTTATAAAACACCTAAAAGGAGGTTCGCTTGCAGGAGTATAGGGTTAACAGACAGATAAGGGCGAAGGATGTAAGGCTCATAGACGAAAACGGAAAGCAGGTAGGCATAGTTCCACTGCAAGAAGCCCTTAGAATAGCTGGCGAAAAGGGACTTGACCTAGTGGAGGTTGCACCCCAGGCAAACCCTCCTGTCTGCAAGATACTGGATTATGGTAAGTTTCTATACGAGCTAAAGAAGAAGGAAAAGGAAGCAAAGAAAAAACAAAGAGAGCATGCAATAGAGATAAAGGACATGATGCTTTCGGTAAGGATTGACGAGCATGACCTGAAGGTAAAACTAAAGCACATGAGGGAATTCCTTATGGATGGAGACAAGGTAAGGGTAAGGATTCGCTTTAGAGGAAGAGAACATCTCCACCCAGAACTTGGTGATAAGTTAGCAAACAGAATATTCGAAGAGTTATCCGATGTGGGACAGCTTGAATCTCCAATAAAGAAAGAAGGGAACTTTTTGATCTTTGCACTACTTCCTAAGAAAAAATAAAATTCTATATTATGCTAAGTCTGAGGGTAGGTGAGCTTGTTAAAGGTGAAGAACCGCTTATCTCTTACGAATGCATTCTAAGGGAAGCCTTCGAGAAAATGAGAGAAAAGGGAAGGGGTTATATACTCCTTATGAGGGAAAAATATCCAGCAGGTATACTAACAGAAAGAGACCTTATTAGACTTATTGAGCAAGGTGTATCCTTTGAAGAAAGAGCCATAGATTATGCCTCAAAAAGACTAATTCATGTTAGAGATTACAGAGACCTATATTATGCCCTTAGCCTTATGGTAGAAAACAACATTAGAAGATTAGTGGTTGTAGATAAGGACGGTAACTTTCTTGGAACCCTTACCATGGAAGAGGTTCTGGCTCATGCAGAGGAAGATATATTTAAAAAGAGGCTTAAAGTCAGAGAAATATTCTTGGACAAGGAATTTGTCTGGGTTTCTGCGAAAACAACCCTTTCTGAGTGTTTAAGGCTTATGAAGGGAAAAAATATCGGTGCCCTACCGGTGCTAAAAGAAGGTATGCCTGTAGGCATCATAACTGAGAGAGATATAGTTAAGCTCTTTGATAGGATCAACCTATCAGACCCTGTGGAGCTTTATATGAGCAAGCCAGTTATAACCATAAATGAGGACGCTCTGGCGGAGTTAGCCCTAAGGATTATGAAGGAAAGCAGAGTAAAAAGGCTTGTGGTTGTGGACGATAAAGGTATTGCGGTAGGTATAATAAGCAACAGAGATATTGCAAAGAACGCTTACGAAAGCTATTGGAAGCTCCTTGAGACCAAATTAAGGCATGCAAAAGATGTGCTTAATCTACTACCCGAACCCACTTTTGAAGTGCTTGACCTATTCTCAAGCCAAGTTATTGTTTGGATGAACGCAAAAGCCATAGAACTCTTTGGTAGCCTTATAGACCATGATATAACAGAGGTAATCCCAGTAAAGGATTGGTCCTATATATACTCAACACTTTTAAAAGATAGAAGGGTTGAGAGGCAGAGGTTTAATATTGGAGACAAAGCCTATGAGCTATCCGCCAGTTATCTCCTTGTGGAGACAGAGAAGGTCAAGGGCAGAATAAAGCTGATGCTGAGAGACATAACTCAGGACCTACACTCACAGAGAATAATAGAGAGGGAGTTAAATAACTACATGAGGATTATGAACTCTACAGAAGATATGATAATCGTATACGAATCGGATAGTGGAAAAATAAAGTTTGTAAACAGGGCGGCGATAAGAAAGCTCGGCTATACGGAGGAAGAGTTTAAGAATATGAACATATTTCAAATAGTGGATGCAGACCCTGAGTTTATAAGGCAAAACATACAAAGAATTGTGAGAAAAGATGAGGTCATAAGAGGTAGAAGATTTTACAAGGATAGCTATGGGAACAGACTACCAGTGGATATAACCGCCACAAAGGTGCATATGAATAACGTTCCGTACATACTTATAGTGGCGAGAGATATATCGGATAGACTAAAATTAGAAGAGGAGATAGAGAAGAAAACAAGGGAGCTTGAAAACCTACACGATTTTATCCTTAACCTAAACAGATGTAGCTCAGAGGGCGAAGCTTACAATCTTTTGGCACATATGCTTGTAAAAATTGCTGGGGTTGATGCCCTTGCGATATACAGAATAAACCCATCTTTGAATAGGGTCGTTGACAAACTATTTTATGGAAGTATGGAATACGCAGAATGTCTTGAGGAAGGTGAAGAGCCTTCTGCGTGTAAGGTTTTCCAAAGTGCCCAGCCTTTTCTAGTTAGAGATAAAAGAGCCTATTCATGCCCTCTTTTCAAGTCTGAATATGGTTCCTATCTATGTATGTCTGTGGTATCTGGAGGGAAAACCATTGCATTGCTAAGTATGATATCCCAGAAGGAAGACTTTTTTGACAGAAGGAAACTGGACTTTATAGAAAACATAGTTA
>JAXSNY010000022.1:0-12593 GCA_037925365.1 Aquificaceae bacterium | reverse complement strand
ACCACTATTGCGGTCTTTCCCGAGAATAAGACCCTGTAGCCTACAGGACTACCTTCATAAGGAAATTGAGCCTTTACCTTTATAGTCCTTCCACCGGGTATAGCGAGCTTTAGGTTCATTCACCGTAGTATTCTGCCTTTGAGGTGGCGGTTTCCCAAAGGACTACTTTTACCACCTTCACATCCCCTAAAAGACCAACCTCAGAGAGCTTTTTCACTAAAAAATCGTAAAAAAACTTGGCAAGGGCTTCTGCGGTAGGACAAAAGTCCACAGGGAATATCTTTAAAGCTCCATATTTCTCCGCAACAGCCTTTAGCTCCTCATACATGGGGTCGTTTATGTCTATTATGAAGCTGTGGTCCATAGTGTCTATAAGCTCCTTTAGGGCATTCTTTAAATGATAAAAGTCCATAACCATATCCTGCTCTGAAAGTGTATTAGAACCCAAGACCACCTCAAGCACATAGCCATGCCCGTGGAGATTTATACATTTATTTACTGGGACTTCTTTACCTATGGTAAAGTCCGCACCCCTTCCACAGGTCAGGTTTTGCTTCCAAACCCTATGCCCTGCCTCAAACCTAAAGGTCTTTGATATCTGCCACCTCATTACCAGACTACCACCCTTTCACATTTTACTATAAGCTCCGCTATCTCCTCGTAGCTTTTCGTAAGGTTTTCGGGTATTTTTATGCCCCTTGCCTGTACATCTTCCTTGCAGGCATACCATCCCTTCTTTGTGGGAAACCTCAGAACTCCATCCTGAATTAACACCACTATATCTCCCTCTTCCACAAGGTCAGAGCTAAAATCTCCCAGCTTTCTCACAAGCCAAAGGGTCTTTACCATATCATAACCGCCTCCGAGTTTGCTATAATGCTTCTTATGTCTTCTATGCTTTTGACCTCAACCTCACAAAGAAGGTCTTCTGGCTTTAGACCCCTTTCTTCAAGGGATGTGTCCTCCACATAAACCTTTACCTTAACATAAGCCATATTCTCTATAAGCCGGTCAAAGCCTTGAATACCTAAGTCTTCTGGATGCCATCTGCTAAGTGCATACACACCGTCCTTGATGAGTATAAGGTTCACTTCACAGCTTATTCCAAGAGCCATAGCTACCCTTAGAGCTTCATGGCACTTCCACGAAAAGGGGTCTCCCTTTATCACAAAAGCGACCTTCATCTCAGTTAAAGTTTAACACCTTATCGTATTCTCCTATAAGCCTTGAGAGGTTGTAGGTGGAACTGCTCTCAAAAAAGTCAAGAGGCTTTTCTATACCCCGTTGGTGGGCAGAGTGGGCACAATATAGAAGTCTAACTCCCATTTCCTTTAGCTCCTTTGTTTCTGGTCTTATAGTGTAGTAGGCACCGTTTCCTGAGAAAAATATGGTGACTTCTCCCTTTTTTATGAGTTCCCTTGTGAGGTTTGCTATGGTGCTATAGTCCTTAGCAAAGGGGTTGCTGGTTACTATGATAAGAAACTTCATCTTACCTTTCTTATTAGTATCTCCCAGGTATTTTCTGAAATCTGATTAACACCAAGCACTTCCTGACCTTCTTCTCTCATGCTTTTTGGAACGCTTTCTGCAGAAGGCTTGTAGTCCACTATGACCCTTAGCACTTGACCCACTTCCATTTGTTCCAGAGCTAGCTTGCTCTTTACAAAGGTAAAAGGACAGATATCGCCTCTTATGTCCAGCTCCCTGTCATGTTTAATGGCATTGACTTCCATGGAGTTTTTAATTATAATACCCTTGGTCTATTTTGCAAGCACCCTTTCCACCTCAGCAAGGGAAGTTATACCCTTTCTCACCCTTAGTATGCCGGCTTCATATAGGGTTCTCATACCCTTTTTTCTGGCAAGGTCTCTTATGTCTTCTGCGGTGGCACCCTTTACGATGAGCTTTCTGAGCTCTTCGTCCACTTCCAGTATCTCATGCACTGCGGTTCTACCTTTATAACCAGAGCCATTGCAGTGTTCACAACCCTTAGGGTTTGCTTTGAATATTGGAATGTTTTCATCTGGGCTCTTGAGAACGCCAAGCCTGTAGAGTGCCTCTCTGGGTGTATCATCAGGCATTTTACACTTAGGACAGAGCTTTCTCATAAGCCTTTGGGCTACTATGAGTATTACAGAAGAACCTACCAAGAAAGGCTCTATACCCATATCCACAAGCCTCGTTATAGAAGATGGTGCATCGTTGGTGTGCAAAGTGGAAAAGACTAAGTGTCCTGTAAGCGCTGCCTTTATGCCTATCTCTGCAGTTTCCGTGTCTCTTATCTCACCTATGAGTATTATGTCTGGGTCTTGCCTTAGAAAGGCTCTCAAGACGCTTGCAAAGGTAAGCCCTATTCGCTCATTAACCTGCACTTGGTTCAATCCGGGTATGGAAACCTCAACAGGGTCTTCTGCGGTCATTATGTTCACATCAGGAGTATTGCGTTCCATAAGAGATGCATACAAGGTAGTGGTCTTACCAGAACCTGTGGGTCCTGTGACTAATATCATACCCCAAGGTTGCCATATGGCTCTTCTGAACTTTTCAAGGTCATCAGGTTCGAAACCAAGGTCGTCAAGTTTCACACTTAAATACTTCTCCGCCTCCTGAATTCTCATAACAACCTTTTCTCCATAGACCGTTGGGACGGTAGAAACACGAAGGTCCACCTTTTTACTACCTATCTTTACCCTTATCCTACCATCTTGAGGTTTTCTTTTCTCTGCTATATCAAGGTTAGACATTATTTTAAACCTTGCTGTCAATGAGTCTTTTACTTTTTGAGGAAATTCATGATATACCTTTAGAATACCATCCACCCTATACCGCACTACGAGCTTCTTTTCTTGGGGTTCTATATGTATGTCAGAGGCCCCTAAGTTTACTGGCTCTGTTATAAGAAAGTTGGCAAGTTTAACAATCGGTCCTTCCCCAGCTTCTGCTGCGAGAGCCTCAGGAGACAAATCCGTACCTTCTGTTTCTACTTCTACCTCCTCTCCTGCCTCAAAACCTTCCATTATTTTTTCTGTTTGAGGATACAATCTATTAAGCAAGTCCTCTATTGTCTTCTTAGTGGACAAATAAGGCACTATGGTGTTTATCTTAGTTTGAAATCTTAGCTCATTTATGGCGGTTTGGTTAAAAGGGTTTATAGTTAATACAAACAACCTTCCATCCTCATACTTAACAGGTACTATGGTATGTTTTCTCAAAAGATTCTCTGGTAATTTTCTTCTTATATCTTCAGGAAGTTCTACACTTTCAATCCCACCTTTCCACAACTTCTGTGGCATATATTTATAATAAAAATCTATAAGCCTAACATCGTCAATGAAACCAAGCCTTAAAAGCGTACTTATTATGTCCTCATCTTTCCCTTTCTCTTTCTGAGCCTCTATGGCTTTATCTTTGCTTATGTATCCGAGTTTTACCAAAAGCTCTAAAAGTCTTGCCTCATCCATAGCTTTCCTCCTCTGAAGGGAAAATTCCCTCTTCCACTTCACTTTTGAACTTTTTTAGAGCATTTCTGAAAAGGTCTGCACCTTCAATGTATCTCTTTACAAACTTTGGCTTTATATCCTCAACAAGACCCACAAGGTCATGAAACACCAAAACCTGACCATCGCAGTAAGGTCCTGCACCTATGCCTATGGTTATGGCTTTTGACCCTTGTGTAAGCTCTTTTGTAAGCCCCTTCGGTATGCTTTCAAGCACCACCATAAAAGCTCCAGCTTCCTCCAGTGCCTTAAAGTCTCTTTTGACACGCTCTGCTTCTTCTTCCGCCCTTCCCACTACCCTATATCCACCCAGTGCATGCACGCTTTGAGGTGTAAAACCAATGTGTCCCACCACTGGTATGCCGATGCTTACAAGCCTGTATACTAACTCCGCCACCTCCTCACCTCCCTCTATCTTTACTGCGTTTGCTCCCGTTTCTTTTATAACCCTTCCACAGTTTCTTATGGCTTCTTCAAGGCTTACCTGATAGCTCATAAAGGGCATATCCACGATAACAAAGGCGTTTTTTGCACCCCTTCTGACCGCCTTTGTATGGTATATCATCTCTTCAAGACTGACAGGCAAGGTAGTATCCTGTCCTTGAAAGACCATCCCAAGAGAATCTCCCACAAGTATACAGTCTATACCTACCTGATAGCAGAGTTTTGCAGAGATATAGTCATAGGTAGACACCATAACTATTTTCTTGCCCTCTTGCTTCTTCTTAAAGAGGCTTCTTACCGTTATACCATCCATTCTTAGCCTTCTTTCTTCTCTGTGGAGGCTTCTTCCACCTCTTTCAAAAGCTCAAGCAGTTTCTTAATGGTTTCCCTAATACCGTTCATATCTGACAACTCTCTCATCTCTTTTACCAGTTTTAGTAGGTTTTCAAGGAGCTCTTCCCTGTAAGGACCTTCACCGACCCTTATCTGGTATGCGGATGCGGTGATAGGGTTAATTATGCTGTTAACTATCCTTCTGGCAGTTAGCTTGTCCTGAGCTTGAGAAAGCTCTTCCAATTCCCCTTGAACCCTTTTAATTAGGTTTATACCTATTTCAAACTCCTTGGTCATTTAGCTCCTCCAATGGCGAGTGTTAAGAAAATTTTAACATCTTTTCATGTAATCTAAAAGTATGCTCCTATGGTCAAAAACCAAAAGCTCAAGTGGCAGGTCTTCAAGTTTGTATACCCTTACCCTTTTTGCGTCATCTCCAGCCTTTGGTTCACCCTCCGCATCGCACACAAAAACCACAGAAACCACATGAAACCTTGGGTCCCTCTTGGGGTCAGAATAGACTCCAAAAAGCCTGTTTATTTTTGCATCAAGAGCCGTTTCTTCCTTTATTTCTCTCAATACTGCGGATTCTACAGTTTCTCCCACCTCCACAAAGCCTCCGGGCAGAGCCAAACCCTCTGGAGCGTATAACCTTTCTATAAGCACTAAACCTTTAAATCTTTCACCTTCCCAGAGCCTTAGTATACCATCCACCGCAAGATAGGGGGTTTTGATTTCTTTCATAGGAACTATTATAGATGATTTTCGTCATCTTGACTTTTGAGAGAAGATTCTACAAAATTGATATCAGGTTTCAATATAGGAGGCGAGCTATGCGGTTGTTGGTTCTTGGAGGACACGACAGGATGAGGGCAAGGGTTAAAGAGCTTTCCAAAAGGTATGGGGTAAACATCAAGTTTATCAATCAAGAAACGCAACAGAACATTGACAACGCATTGGCATGTGCGGACTGGGTGATAGTCTTCACTGGTCTTGTGGGACACAACATGGTTAGAGTATCCCTTAGCATGGACAAATATCCCTTCTATGGGTATTTACCCACACCTCAGGTTTAGGGACTGACTGAAAGTATGGATTTCTTTCAATTAATCCCAGTGCCTTACTCCAAAGACACTTAAACCGCTCATCAAACAGGCGAGCCATAAACTCCTCTACCTGCTTGATAAGGGCTTGCTCCATACGACGTAAATGCAAACTCCACTTAGCACGGCTAAGCAGATTCCTGCTCGCATTCACATCCGCATGGAGCTTCCTATTGCATAGCTTACACTCAAACTCACTCCTTACCTTCCTATTCTCTTTGTCTACATACCCACAATTACTGCATGCCTGTGAACTATAGGCAGGATTAACATAACCCGAGTTGCAAGTTATAAAGAGATGTGGTAAAAAGCTCCCTATGTAGCATTCCCATAGGGAGGTGCAAAAATGACAGAAGATAGAATAATAACATACTTTGTAATTATAGACCACTTGCTCAAGGAACTTAGACTTAGTGAAGAACCACAAGCGGTATTATCTAACTCGGAGGTGTTAACAATGGCAGTCATAGCCCACATAGATTTTTGTGCAAACTACTCAAAGGCTCTTGATTGGCTTAAAAGTTTTTGTAGTCATCTCTTCCCTAAAGTCCCTGATAAATCTACCTTCTCAAGAAGACTTGAAAAACTGCTACCTTTATACACAGTAGATACTGTTGACGATGCCTTGGAAATGCTAACAGGTATGAGTGCGGAAAAGTTCCATAAACTCGTTATGAAGAAACTAAGAGAATTTCCCAAAAGAGCAACTCAGATAGGGAAGAAAAGGAGTGTATAATTAGAGTATGCAAGGAAGACCTCTTTTACCCAATGAGCTTGAGCTTTTCAAAAAAGCCCTTGGCATAGGACCTCACAACTTCTGGCGATGGTCCTCAAGGACAAGAAACTTCAAACTGCTTACTGATGGAAAGGTGGTATGGGTTGAAGGAACGGAAGAAAACATAGGAAAATCCATGCCCGTCCACGAAGCCACCTGGTGGAGCTGGGAGCTTATAAGGGAAAAGCTAAAAGATATGGGTTAAAATAAAAAACTCATGGGAAAGTTAGCTTATGTTTTTCCGGGACAAGGTTCTCAGTATGTGGGTATGGGATATGACTTTTACAGGGAGTTTTCTGAGTCTGCGGATGTCTTTCATAGTGCGGAGACCGCCCTCAGATACAATCTCACAGATATAATCTTTAAAGGTCCCGAGGAGGATCTAAACAGAACTATAAACACCCAACCTGCCATACTTACCACAAGCCTTGCCATATACGCAGTTATGAAGGCAAAAGGTTTTCCAGAGCCAGATTTCGTGGCTGGACATTCTCTTGGAGAGTATACCGCTCTTGCGGTGGCTGGTGGTGTGGAGCTTTTTGAGGCTGTCAGGCTTGCAAACCTCAGAGGCAAATACATGCAGGAAGCAGTGCCAGAAGGTCTAGGTGCCATGTCTGCGGTCTTAAAGCTACTACCTGAGAAGGTAGAAGAAGCCTGCAGGCTCGCACAAGAGCATGGTGTGGTAGAACCTGCTAACTACAACTCTCCAGAGCAAACTGTTATATCTGGAGAAAAGACTGCGGCGGAAAAGGCAGGTGAAATTGCCAAACAGATGGGTGGTAAGGTAATACCTCTAAAGGTTTCTGTGCCTTCACATTGCTCTTTGATGAAGCCTGCAGCGGACGCCTTTAGGCTAAAGCTCGCTCAAACACCTATAAAGAACACAAACATACCAATAGTCCAAAACTACACTGCAAAGGCTCACACAATGGCACCTGAAATAAGAGAAAACCTATACAGGCAGATATTCTCACCAGTAAGGTGGTTTCAAAGCGTGCTTTATATGGTAGAACAGGGGGTGGACACCTTTGTAGAAATAGGACCAAAAAATGTTCTGTCTAAACTCATCCAACAGACAGTACAGAATGTAAGGGTTTTTAACGTGGAAAAGGTGGAGGATTTAGAGAAGGTTTTGAAGGCTATATGATAAATCCTGCTAAGTCTCCTCTCAGATACCCCGGAGGCAAGTCAAAAGCGGTAAATTTCTTATCCAAATTCGTGCCTAACTTTAGGGAATTTAGAGAGCCCATGTGCGGTGGAGCAAGCATGACCTTGTATTTTGCTCAGATAAAGCCAGATGCGAAATACATAATGGGTGATATAAACTATGACTTGTATTGCTTCTGGAAAACGCTTAAGGAAATACCAGAAAAGCTCATAAAGGAAATCAGGCTTATAAAATCCTCTTTTTTGGATGGTACAAGGCTCTTTGAAGAGCTTATGGGACGAAGAGAAAGGCTAAATAGCTGTTTTGAACGTGCAGTTGATTTTTATGTGCTTAACAGAATAACCTTCTCTGGAACGGTGGATTGTGGAGGTTATTCATAGTCTGCTTTTAGGAGATGTATTTGTATTTCTTGACCCACCTTACTTTTCCGCACGATCCTCTAAGCTTCACGGGAAAAGAGGTAGTCTTCATGCCAGTTTTGACCACGAGAAGCTTGTAAAACTTGTAAGAGACTGTAAACACAAGGTTATGATAACTTACGACAACAGCCCATACATAAGGGAACTGTATAAAAACTTTTACTTGCTGGAATGGAAGCTAAAGTATGGCATGACAAACTACGGAAGAAACTATCTTAGAGAAGGAGACGAGCTTTTGATAACTAACTATCCTCTTGACAGCTTTCTTAGCAGTCTAAAAAGACAGCACCTTCTTTTTCAGAAGGTGGCAAAATATTATGCATGATAGAGCAGTATATAGAAAAGGCTAAGACTCTGCAGTCCGCTCTCCCTTACATAAGGGAGTTTTATGGAAAGACCTTTGTGATAAAGTATGGCGGTTCCGCCATGACGGAAGAGAGCCTAAGAGAAAGTTTTGCGAGGGATGTGGTGCTTCTGAGGTATGTGGGTATAAGGGTTGTGGTGGTTCATGGTGGCGGTCCTCAAATAAGCCAGACCCTTGAGAGGTTTGGAGTAAAACCTCATTTTGTCGGTGGAATGAGAAGGACTGACGAAGATACCATTCATATAGTTGAAATGGTTTTATCTGGCGATATAAACAAGGACATAGTCGCACTTATAAACATGCATAGCGGTCAGAATATATACGCGGTGGGTCTCTCTGGTAGGGATGGGCAACTTATAAGGGCTAAGAAATTGGATAAGGAAAAATACTTCACAGAGCTTGGTCTTGAAGTGCCAGAGGAAGATATAGGCTTTGTGGGTGAAGTGGAAAGTGTAAACACAGAGCTACTCCATGCACTTATGGAAAAGGGTTATATACCAGTTATAGCTCCTATAGGTGTAGGTGAAAGGGGAGAGGCTTACAACATAAATGCGGACTTGGTAGCTTCAGAGGTTGCAAAAGCACTCAAGGCGGAAAAGCTAATTTTTCTAACAGACACAGAAGGTGTAAAGGACGCTCAAGGGAAGCTTATACCAACGCTTAGCAAAGAAAAGGTTTACCAACTCATACAGCAAGGTGTTATAAAGGGAGGCATGCTACCAAAGATAAAGAGTGCTATAAAGGCACTGCAATCTGGTGTTAGGAAAGTCCATATAATTGATGGTAGACTTCCTCATTCCATACTTTTAGAGGTCTTCACTGAAGAAGGTATAGGGACAGAGATAGTGGAATAAGTATATAAAAACATTCATATGTTTTATTGAAAAATAACAAACTTTAATGGAAATATGAAAAAACCGGTGTTATGCTTTAGACAATAAATCCAGTTGGGAGGTTATGAAATGAGAAAGCTCTATTTTCTACTGCTAAGTTTTAGTGGTATTGCACTGTCCGCACCTGTTTTTATGGATGAAGAGTATGCAAAGGCACTGTGTGAAGCATGGAATAAAACGTCACAGCTTTCTGAGCAATTGGGAAAAAGTGAAAGCTGGGTCGCAGTTCCCGAGAGGAAACTATTCCTTTACAGGGAAGACTGCGGGGATGCCAAACAAATACAACTCACAATAAAAAATGAAGGAGGTAAGGCGGTTTGCGTTTACGGAGGACCTGCAAAGGACAAAAGGGGCAATGATGACTTTCTTATGTATGCAGAGACAAAAAGGTGGTTAGAGATGGGAAGGAAAGAATATGGTCCCATGAAAGCAATGATGTTAAGAAGGCTCAAGTTTGAAGGTCCAAAAGGTGTTGCTATGAAAAACATGGGACCCTTTGAAGCCTTTCTTGATATGGTGGATAATCCACCACACGATGCAAGCAGGTGTCCCTAAAGTAATACCTTCTCAAGGGTAAGTCCCTTAGCCTTTGCAGTGTAGGGGCACTTGCCCTTTCCACTTAAGAACTCTTCTATGTCTTTTGGCTCAAGTTTTCCAAGTCCTACATAAATAAGACTTCCCACAATTCTTCTAACCATATACCTAAGAAAGTTTCTTGCCTTTATCCTAAACTCTATAAGGTCTCCGCTTCGTATTAGACTTACCTCTTGAATGTGTATGCGGGTTTCCTTTTCTTCTTCAAGTTTAGCAAAGGCAGAAAAGTCATGAAGTCCTTGAAAGAGACCAACTGTGGACACCATCCTTTCAAAGTCAAGTTTGTAAGGAATTCTCCAGCAAAAGGGCTCAAGAAAAGGGTCTCTTGCATGCGTGTTTAAAATTCTATACAGGTAAACCTTACCCTTTACATTATAACGGGCATTAAAACCTTCTTGTATCCAGACTTTCTTTATACCTATATCCTCCGGTAGTAGTGAATTTAAAGCCTTTAGAAGGGTTTCCGTGTCAAAAACCCTCTCCGCTGGAAAATTAGCCACATACTCTATGGCATGCACGCCAGCGTCAGTTCTACAACAGCCTGTTAGTTTGATTGGATACTGGAATATGCTCTCCAAGGCTTCCTTTAGCACTCCTTGGACTGTTCTCAAATTGGGTTGGACCTGCCAGCCATGAAAGTTTGTCCCTACAAAGGAAAGGAGCAAAACGTAGTTAGGCATAGGATAGGATTATAAACGGCTTGAAAGACTTTCTATAAGCCTTTTTTCCAGCTCCATAAAATGCTTTTCCTCTTCCTTTCCAAGCTCATGGTCATAACCCAACAGATGCACAAAGCCGTGCACCAAAAGCCTTTTTATCTCTTCTTCAAGGCTGTGCCCTAACTCTTTTGCTTGCCTTTTAGCAGTGTCTATAGATATGACTATCTCGCCAAGAAGTTTGTATCCGCCTACCTGCTCGTTGTATGTAAAAGAGAGGACATCTGTAGCCTTGTCCTTGCCTCTAAAGTTTTTGTTTAGAAGCCTTATAGTCTCATCGTCTGTTAGGTATATGCTTACTTCTACACCTTCTAAGCCTTGAATATCTAACAGCTTGCCAGTTATATCTCTAACCCATCTAATCCTGACCTTTCCCTTCTCCTTCCTTACTAAAACCTTGTTCTTCTTTTGCTCTTTCAAACTCTTCATAGGCTTTTATTATCCTCGCAACTATAGGGTGTCTGACCACATCCTCGTCTTTAAACCAGACAAAGCTAATACCTTCTATGCCCTGCAAAACCTTTATGGCTTCTACCAAACCCGATTGCTCTCTTTTGGGAAGGTCTATCTGTGTTATATCACCTGTTATAACTACTTTTGAACCAAAGCCTATACGAGTGAGAAACATCTTCATCTGCTCTTTTGTAGAGTTCTGTGCTTCGTCCAAGATTATAAAGGCATCGTTAAGGGTTCTTCCTCTCATAAAGGCAAGAGGTGCTATCTCTATTATGTTCCTCTCAAGCATATAGCTTGCCTTATCATAGTCTACCATGTCATAAAGAGCATCATAAAGAGGTCTAAGGTATGGGTCTACCTTTTCCGCTATGCCACCAGGTAGAAAGCCCAGCTTCTCTCCAGCCTCTACTGCAGGTCTGGTGAGTATTATCTTGTTAACCTTATTCGCCTTTATGTGTGCCAGTGCCATTGCCATGGCGAGATAGGTCTTGCCTGTCCCTGCTGGACCAATTCCAAAGACTATGTCGTTATTTTTTATAGCGTCCACATATATGCTTTGCGTATGTGTTTTTGGTAGTATGGCTTTTTTCCTGTGGGTTATGAGTATTATCTCTTCTTTTGGAGTCTCTTCCCTTTCAAGCTTTAGCTGGACGTAATTTTTTGCTCTCTCTTTTACCTCTTGAGGTGTTAAGGTGGAACTTCTTAGCTCTTTTATTATATCCCTTAGAAAATCGTATACTGCACGGACTCTGTCTTCTTCACCTCTTATTAGTATCTCTGTCCCCTTTGCGGATATCTTTACGTCAAAGAGCTGTGAAAAATACTTAAGGTTTTCATCTCCCCTGCCTACAATAGCATAGAACTTCTCATCAAAACTTCCAAGGTCAAGCCTTTCCTCTACTCTTTCTGTCATTGTACTGTGCTTCTATGTGTTGCTAATATAGTCCACTTCTTTTAAAAGTCAAGCCTGAGCCATCTCATCTAAGGTTGACAGCCTTATCTTTTGTTTGTATCTTTTTATGTAAATAACTGTGGCATGGACTAAAACCGCCTGCTGGGGCAGTCTATGCCTAAAAAAAAGGCGGGATACAAATACCCCAGCCCAGTCAGCTTTATCGTGGCTGTCTGGAAAAGGAAAGGGAAATGGGCTACGCAATAAGGAGTGTTATACTACTCGGAGTTTTAACTGGTCTTTTTCTGTTTGTAGGCAATCTAATAGGTGGTAAGGTTGGAATGACCATAGCTCTTTTGCTGGCAGGTATTATGAACTTCATCGCCTACTGGTTTTCTGACAAGATAGTGCTTGCCATGTATGGTGCGAGGGAGATACCCTACGAGGAGGCTCCGTGGCTTCACAGAATGGTAGAGGAGCTTGCCCAGAGAGCAAATATACCAAAGCCTAAAGTATACCTTGTTCCGATGGAACAGCCCAACGCTTTTGCTACAGGAAGAGGACCTTCTAACGGTGCGGTAGCGGTCACTTCTGGCATACTCAGGCTTTTGAACGAGAGGGAGCTAAGAGGCGTGCTTGCTCACGAGATTGGACATATAAAAAACAGAGATGTGTTAGTTGCCACTATGGCTGCGACTATAGCGGGTGCCATATCTTACCTTGTAAACATGCTACAATGGGCTCTCATATTCGGACACTCCAAAGACGGCGAGGATAACAACAATCCCCTTTCTCTTATAGCAAGCATAGCCATGATAATCATAACACCCATAATAGCCACTATTATCCAAATGGCTATATCTCGTTCAAGGGAATATATGGCGGACGAGACTGGTGCAAGGATTTCTGGAGACCCTCTTGCCCTTGCCAGTGCCCTTG
>JAXSNY010000021.1:0-13492 GCA_037925365.1 Aquificaceae bacterium | reverse complement strand
AGAGGTTCCACTCCTCTCATGATAATTATGTATTTATTAGACAATCTTTGGAGCAAGGGCAATATCTTTTCAGTTTTTCCAAGGGCTCTGCTAACCACAAGGTCAAAGCTCTCTTGAACCTTCTGGGCCTCCTTACACAATACTCTATACTCAAGTCCAAGCCTTGTTTTGAGATACTCTAAAAAGGAACATTTCTTTGCCACAGCTTCAATCAAAGTTAGGTTTATCCTGTCCCCGTAGTATATCTTAAGAGGCACTCCCGGAAAACCAGCTCCACTCCCCACGTCACACACAGAAAGACCATCTATCTGTATAGCTTTTTCTCTTAAACACAAGCTAACGGTCAGCGAATCCACAAAATGTCTTAGGACTATTTCTTTTTCGTCCTCTATAGCGGTAAGGTTATGGACCCTGTTCCATCTTTTTAGCTCTTGTAGGTAAATCTTGAATTTTTCTACTTGTTCCTTGGAGAGTTCAAAACCGTTCCTGTAAAAGAGTTCTACTATGAGTTCTCCAGCAGGAATTTTATATCCTCCGCCATCTTTTTTGGCTCTTGCTTTGCAGGTGTATAAAGAAGCTTAATTTTCATGTCAGGTGTGACCAAGTATATGGTTGCAGTGTGGTCTATAAGGTATCCACCAGCGGATTCACCCTCTACCTTCTTGTAATAGGCTTTGTATTCCTTTGCGGTCTTCTCTATCTCCTTTTCCGTTCCAGTTAAACCTATAAAAGTAGAATTAAAGTGAGGAACATAAACCTTTAACACCTCTGGTGTATCCCTCTCTGGGTCCACGCTTATGAAAAGCACCTGGACTCTTTTTCTCTCTTCTGGCATGAGCTTTTCCATAAGTTCTGCCATGATTCCAAGTGCGGTAGGACAAACATCAGGGCAGTGGGTGTATCCGAAGAAGAGTAGCACTATCTTTTTCTGGTTTGTAAAATCAGAGAGCTTTACCCTTTTTCCCTCATGGTCTGTAAGCTCAAAGTTGTATGCAGGTTGATCGTATAGATGACCGTAAAACTCATGCTGTTTCTTGCAAGATGTGGCAAACAAAAGCAGTAGAACTATAAGAGATGTTAATTTTCTCATAATTTAAAATTATAGCACAGACTTACCCTTGTGCCAACCCCCTTTTGGCTTTCTACTTTCATACTCATACCACTTCTTTGAGCTATGAGTTTAACTATATAAAGTCCAAGACCTGAGCCTTCCTTGTCTAACGCTTCTCTATAGAAGAGCTCTCCTGCCCTTTTTGGATGCTCCATGCCAATACCTCTATCTTCAACCACCACACAGTGGTCTTTAAAATAGAGCCTTATTTCCTGACCTTCTTCTGTGTATTTGTATGCATTTTCTATCAGATTTCTAAGAGCCATCTTAAAGTATTCCTTGTCCACATGGAAAACAACATCTTCGTCAAGATATTCTATGATAAACCTTCTGCCTCCTCTGATGAACTCATACTCCTCCTCAAGCTCCGCAAAGATTTGGTTTAAGCTGAATTCTTCCACTTTGAGAGGAACTTGAGACTCAAGCCTCATTATAGTGGTTAATTGTGTTATTAGCTTTCCCATCTTCTCCGCCTGAAGCTGTATGCTACGATATACCTCCCTTAGCTCCTCTTCTGTATACTTGTTCCTCTGCAGAAGCTCCGCCTGACCCTTTATGTAAGTTAATGGCGTCTTTAGGGCATGGGCTACATTTCTTATAAATTCCCTCTGCCATAGAATTATACTTTTGAGCCTTTCTACCATGTTTGCATAGGCTTCTTCAAGAAGGCCAAACTCATCCTTGCTACCACTTTTTCTTATTTCCACATCAAGCTCTCCTTTTGACAGGCGTCTTGAGACCTTTGTGAGATATGCTAAGGGCTTCAGAAGCAAGTTTATAGAATAAAAGGCAAGAAGGGAAGCAGGTAGGGATATAACAACTAAAAGGAAAGCGGTAAAGAGGATTATATGTCTTTCCACCTTTCTTATGCTGTCCAATTTTCCAAGAAGTATAAGGCGGTAATCTCCCACCTTCTTTACAATAAAGGCGTAATCCTTTCCTATTCCCCTTTCTGACTTGATAATGTCTCGTATATACTTTAGCTCTACCTCTGGTATTTCCCCTTCAAGGAAGCTCTCTCTTTTGATAACCCTGCCCCTTTCGTCTACAAGAATACTGGCTATATCCCTTGAGACAACATCCTCCGCCAACAGCTTTGCGTAATAATTGGGGTTTTTGTAATAGTTTTTGTAAAAATCCAGAAGAGGGTTGACCTGATACTCCATGTAATTAAGCGTATATTTGTAGAGGGTTGACCTTATGACCATTAAACTAAAAAAGGACAACAATGCTACACTGCCTAAGTATAGGCTAAGAAAAAGCAGTATAGCCTTAACCCTTACTGACATCCTCTCCTACTATCATATAGCCATAGCCTCTGACCGTCCTTATAAGCTTGTGTCCCTTATCTCCGAGTTTTGCCCTTATGTTTTTTATGTACACATCTACCACGTTTGAAGCCTCTCCATAAGAGTAGCCCCAGACTTTCGAGTATATCTCCTCTCTGCTTACTGCAGTATTTGCCCTCTCCGCAAGAAGACTTAGGAGCTTGAACTCCCTCTGGGTTGTGGGTATTTTTTTGCCCTTGTAGTATATCTCAAAGGACTTTAGCCTAAGCTCCAGGTCACCTACCCTTAGAGTGTCAGCTCCCTCTTTCTTATACCTTCTAAGAACAGCACCGATCCTTGCAAGAAGCTCTTTGAAAGAGAAGGGCTTTGTTATGTAATCGTCCGCTCCAGCGGAAAGCCCTTCCACCTTATCCTCAATTTGTCCCTTAGCGGTCAGCATAATTATGGGTATGTCCTTAACCTCCCTTATCCTTTTACAGACCTTTATCCCATCCATCTTAGGAAGCATAATATCAAGAAGCACAAGGTCATAGTCTTCTTCCAATATGCGGTTTACCGCAGAATAACCATCCCTTATCCAATCTATCCTATACCCTTCATGGCTCAGTCCATCCAGAAGAAGTCTACCAAGATGCTGGTCATCTTCAACAAGCAAAACCCTCATGCCTCAGGAAGCATTAGATACTCTTCTACCTTGAGAATCTTTAATATATCCCTATAGGGTTCTAAGGCTATTTCTAACTCTCTTTCTAATCTTTCATTACCGAGCACGCTGTAGCTAAGGTCAAGGAGAAATTGAAGAAAGCTAAACACTCCTTCCTCACCTCTTGGCATTCTTCTATAAACTATTACTCCCTCATGGTACTTCAAAACATCTGAAGATGCAAGCTGAGTCAGTATTATATGGTTTACATGTGCCGCATGTTTGAGGAGTATACTGTATATGGCATTAAGTAAGAATTGATGTATAACATCTCTTATGTTTTCCATCGGTTGGTATAGGACTATATCCATCCACGCTATCTCTTCAACCGGCAGGCTTTTAACCAGTTTTAAGCCCTCTCTACTATCTTCTATGACACCAAGAAGTAGCCCTTCCTTGTATATTATGTAAGTTTTTGAGCCTTCTGAGTATGTGGTTATCATACCTGTCCTTCCTTCCGTGCCCATGCCTATGAGTATCTTACCCACTTCCAGAAAGGAACCAGATAAGCCACTTACTACCTTTTCTTCAGAATGTTTTAACATAAGCAGGTCAATGGCATCCCAACCTATATCTATTACATTTAACACAGAATTTTTCTTAGGCGTGAGGAAAAAGTCAAAGATTTTCGAATTATAAGGGTAGATTGCGGATAACCTACCCTTTTTGTAATAGAGTTCAAACTCAAAATCACCACCCATTATCTGAATAATTCCACTAAACTTGCTAAAATGAAAACTTTCTAAAAGCGTTATAAGGTTTACTCTATCAGCTTCAACTTCCTTCATAAGGTATTCTAACCTTATCTCCTCTTTCAGGAGTTCGGGATTATAAAACTGATTTATATCCAAATAGCCACTGGAAAAAAGGGATTTTAGCCTTCTTATCTCTTCAACAAGACTACTTTTTGAGCTGACAAGTATCTGATATACACTTTTGCTGTCATAAAAGCTGGCTTCTTCAAAATTTTTTATAACTTTGACCACTGCCATAGGGGTTATAACCCTTTCCATTAAAGATTTCAATTCACTATGAACCAGCTGAAGCTGAAGCACAAGCTCCTCTACTGATATGGGATCTTCAAGTTCAAAGATTTTTTCCCTCTTTCCTTCTTTGAAGGTAAAAAAGGCTTCTGGGTTTTCCATAAGTTCGGAAAGGTGGTATAAAAGCATAGACCTCTTGTTTTCGGTGTTTGCCTCATCGCTATCACTGAGCTTAAAGCCCTTTATTAGTCCCCTTTCCGTATACAGGGATACTACCTTTACACCAAGAAAAAGGTCAAGAGTGCCCACTCTGTTAAAAAGACAACCGTTTAGAAGGTCTACAAGGTCTTGCTTTGAACTTAAATATCCAGAAATCATAATAACATCCTTTCTACCCTTGATATTAGATAGTCTTCCAGAACCTTAAAGGTTTCCAACACGCCCTCACCCCTTATGGCACTTGCACAAACAGAAGGGTAGTTCTCAAGATTTATAACCTTCTCCATCTCTCTGTAATCCATGGCGTTTGGTAAGTCAAGCTTGTTATACTGGACTACCACAGGAACACTTGATGGGTCTTTACCCATGCGAAGCAGGTCTGCTTTCAGAAGACTGAAAAAGTTTATGTTTTCCTTTAGCCTTTCCTTTTGTGAGTCCACAACAAACACCACTCCATCAACACCCCTAAGAACTGTAAGCCTTATATCCTTGTATATGTCTTGACCTGGCACTGTGTACAGTGCGAAGGAAAGGGTAAGCTCTCCAACCTTTACATTCTTTGTGGCAAAGTCAAAAACAAGGGTTTTCTCTTCTTGAGTGTCTATCTTCATTAGACTAAGACCTTCCATTTCTGAGAGCTTTTCAAGGTTTGTTGTTTTGCCAGATTGGGCTATACCGTAATAAACCACCTTTAGCCTTATGATCTTTCTTTCAAGGTCTACCAGCATCTATTTCCCTCCTGAGCTTAATTTCTCCCCACCTTATGCACTCTATGCACAAGGGCTTATATGTATTATAAGCCTTACCACAGGAACAGACAAAGGGTTTGAGGAGTTCCTTTATTCCAAGCAGGCAATACTTGTCCTGTTCTCTGTGGGATTGGGAGCTGTAAAGAAGAGCTTTAAAGGGAGTTGTGAGCTTCTCCTCCAAGACCTTTGCCTTACTGATTAAGTTGAGGCGAAGGTATACCATACAAAGGACATCGGGGTCTGTGGATTCCGCCCTTGCTTCTATAGCATCAAGCAGTTTTGTAAGAGCCTTTTCATCTTCAAGAAGGTTCCAAAGCACCTCTTCCTGATATCCCACAGATACAGCCTTTTCCCAAACTTTTCTGGCATCTTTTATCCTATCTTGAGAAAGCAGGTGTTTTATGTAAACTGAGTAAACAAAAGGCGACGGGTTCAAGTCAAAGGCTTTTTCTATAAGTCTTTCCTCCCCCTCTTTAAGGTAGACCATAGCCATTATCTCCGCCTTAATGCCCTTTTGCCTTTCCCTTTCCCATTTCTCGCATAACTGAAGGACTTTTTCCTGATACTCTAAGGCTCTTTCCCAGCTTTTTGACAGAGCATAAAGATCTCTAAGTCCCTTTATAGCCCTTAGGTTTTCTTCATCTTGTAAGAGTGCCTGATTGAACTTCCCCTCAGCTTCCTGCAGGTTTCCCTCCTTTAGCATTATCTCGCCTACAATGGCTGAGGCTGTGCTGTTGAAGTTCCTAAGCTCCTCAAGTCTTCCTTGTCTGTGGACTACCTCTGCAACAAGCGACCTTGCTGGCTCAACAAACCTTCCTACAGAAAGAAGCAGTCGCTCCGCCCTACCCATATATCCCCTTGAAAGTTCTCTGAGACCCTCTTCCAGTCCATGAAGTCTTCTCTTTAGCATTGCCTCTCTTAAAAGTAGGTAGATAGAGGGAAGTAAAAAGCCAAGGGTAAAACTGAAAAGTAGAAGCAAAAACATAGGTATATTGTAGGTTATATGGAAAAAGCGAATTTCCACATATCCAGAGTTCTGAGCTATAAAAAGGAGGAAAGCTGTAAGAAAGGCTATAAGAAGGAGGAGTTTTATTACACTCATAAACTTACCCTCTCCGCATTAGAGTAGAGCCATTCAAGGTCATAGTATTCTCTCCACTCCTTCTGGAATATATGAACTATTATATCAATAAGGTCAACAAGTATCCAGTTAGCTTCTTCAACTCCTTCCACATGGTCTGGCTTTATACCTACCTTTTCAAGCTCTTCATTTAGGTGTTTCAGGAGTGCTCTTGCATGCACCACAGAGTTAGCGGTGGCTATTACAAAGTAATCCGCTATGTTCGTTTGTTTCGAAACATCCAATACTACCACGTCCTCCGCCTTTTTTTCCTCTAATAGATTCTTAATAGTCTTTAAAAGTTCCCTACTGTCCTGCATACTTTTTTAGTTCCCTATAATAGACGTTCTCTCCATATACCTGTGCGTATGTTTCAAACAGTTTTAAGCCTTCCTGTCTGCTAATCTCCGCAAGGTTTTTCCACCTTTCTATTTCTCTATTCAAGAAATCAATTCTGTTTTGGATAGCCCTTCTATCCTCTTCAGACTTGGCAGTCCTTAGCTCCCTCTCCGCAGATTCTATCCATTTTTTATATTTTGCCTCCTGTCTCTTTGCTTGATCTTTCACACGCAGTAAGGACTTTATATACCTGTATAGGACCTCCGCTTCTGAAACTTGCTCAGGGTAGTTTATAAGAAGATTTCTGTATCTTAAAGAGGCAGAGTAGTAGTAACCGAAGTCTTCATAAAACCTGCCTATTAGGTATTCGTGTCTTGCTATTTTTGTTTGAGCATTGCCTATAAGCTCAATGACCCTATCTGTGTAAGGGCTGTTTGGATACTTGCTGAGAAACTCTTTTGCTTTGTCTATGGCTTTTAGTGTGTAGCTTTGGTCTCTATAGGCGTCTGGTGCTACCTTCATGTAGCTATCTACCACCATGAAGTAAACCTTTTCCGCCTCGGGGCTTTCTGGATAGTAAAAGAGATAGTCCTCAAGGTAAACTATGGCATTTATGTAATCCTTTCTCAAATAGTAGCTTTCACCTATGGTATATTTGGCGGACTTTATCTGTTCTGGAGTTAAGTTTTCTAAGTATTTCAGAGCCTCTGAGAGCTTGCTTATGGCTTCTTTGTAGTCTTTTCTTGCGTAGGCGGACATGCCCTGAGAGTAGTTTTCTGTTGCAAGCCTCGCCCTTTTTTCTTCTGTCATCTTGGCACAACCCACTAAGAATATGAGTAAAAGCACTAAGAGTCTACGCATGGCTTAAGCTGTAGCTGTTTATGTTAATGTCCTCGCTTGTGCTCAGTTGCACATTTGCGAACCCTCTTGCTCGCAATCTTTTGTTCACGCTTTCGTATCTAAGGGGGTGCACTTGTAGTTCAACAGAGCTTTGATGGTATAGGGGAATATCCTTATCAAGTTCGAGGAAGAAGAGAGAGGAGCTCTTTATATGACCCTTACCAGAGCATATGGGGCATGGTTCTGATAGCATTTTGGTTACGCTTCTGCCAGTTTTCCTCCTTGACATCTCTAAAATACCCAGCTTAGTAAAACCGTAGATGTTAACCCCACAGGCTTCTTCACCGAAGGCTGACAGCATGCTGTTTATTATAAGGTTTCTGTTTTCCTGCTTTTTCATATCTATAAAGTCTACAAGAATTATACCACCTATGTCTCTTAGTATTATCTGTCTGACTATTTCCTTTACAGCCTCAAGGTTTGTCTTTAGCGCATTTTCCTCATGGCAAGAGCCTAAGGGGTCTCCGCTATTTACATCTATTATGGTGAAGGCTTCTGTTTCCTCTATAACTATGTAGCCACCGCTTTTTAGCCATAATACCTTGTTAAAAACGCCTTTAAGGACCTCGTAAAGTTTGTATCTATGCACATAACTGGAGGGGTCTTTTAGGTAGAGGTTCTTTCTAAGAAGGCTTGGCTCAAACTCTTCAAGGAAAGAGGCTATGTTGTTCCATACTATAGTGTTGTCAGATACTACCTCTTCTATCTCTTGCCAATAGTCTCTTATGAGCCTTATGTAGCTTGGGTATTCTTCAAGGATCATCTGAGGTTTCTTGAGGGCTCTTGCCTTCCTTTGAACCCATTGCCATTGCTCTCTCAGCTTCTGCAGTTCATTCCTTATAGCCTCTGGGTCCGCATGAATTGCGGAACTCCTAATTATTACACCCTCTTCCCCTATATCCCCCTCTAAGAGTTTGCATAGGCTTTCCCTCTTTTCCACGTGCACTTTGCTGGAACATCTTATATCCTTTCCCTTAGGAAGGTATACGAGATATTTGCCCACAAACTTTATGTTGGTGGTGAGTTTTGCTCCCTTTTCACCCTCTGGTTCTCTTAATACCTGCACTATCACACTGTCCCCCACTCTATAACCCTCACCCTTTAGAGGCAAAAAGGCATCTCTACCGATACCTATGTCTACAAACACACCGTCCATACCCTTTACAAGCCTTTTGACCCTACCCTTGAATATGCTATCTAATAGCCTTTGCCCTCCCGTTGGTTCAGCGCTTATCCTGTAAGTGGTTTCACCGTCTATGAGAAAGGAAAGGATCAACTCATCTGAAGACAAAACTATCAGCCTCTTTGCCATTAACTCTATTATAACCTTTCCACGATGCTCTTTATTATCTCCCTCTCAAGAGGAGACCCCACCTTCGGTAGTATGGTTTCTAACACCAAACTTTTTACACTGGGATACTTGTCAAGCCTTCTGGCGCATCTTATGGTATCCCTTATAGAGAAGACGAAATCTACAGGCTCTTCAGATTGCTGAGTCTGATACGCTCTATAAGCCTTTCTTATGGCGTTAGCTATTTTGAGAAGTTCAAAGACCTTCCATACGCTTTTTTCAAGTCTTTCTTGAGCTTCAAGAGGTTCGGTCTTCAGACCGTTTACAACCGAATGCCAGAGGTATATAAACTCTTCAAGGGTAAGGAGCGAGAGCTCTCGCACATGGTCTTTAAGTATTATTGCTTCGTCAGGGTGGTATATGCCCTTCTCATCTTCAAAGGGCGGGTAGTCTACAAAGATAATATCCGCCCTTGACTTTATGTCTTGTGGAAGCTCTGAAACTCCCAGATAATTCTGAGGGTTCATACCACCTATGAGCACCACCTCCCTATGTGCCTTTATAACCTCACCTGTGGGCAGTGTAAGGTATCTTCTGTAGTCAAAGAGGGGGTTAAAAAGCTTCACCATTCCAGCAGGCAAGGTGTTTATCTCGTCAAAGTATATGACCGCACCTGGGGTCTGAAGTGCCTTAACAAGGTCCGAGTATGTCCTTTTTGTCCCCCTCCTTGGGTCAAACTCGTATACAAAGGTAATGTCTTCCTTTTCCATTTTGGAGTTGCAGGGTATGATATACAGGGGTCTGTTGGTGAGAGCGGAAAAGACCTCTACAAGGAAGTTCTTCCCTACGCCTGCATCTCCTTCAAGTATAAGAATACCCTCAGAATACATGAGCTGTTCCTTTACCAAGGATGCAAGCCTCTCTAAATTTTTTACAAACCATGGAGTCTCCTCGTAGGAGACAAAGAGGGGAAGTCTTGAAGGTTCAGAGGAAAACAGACCGTTTAGGTGTCTGAGATATCTCCTAACCCACAGGGGCAATGTTTTTAACTCCTCCTGGGGGATAAGGTTTGGATATCTTTTGGGTTCAACCAGCATGCCGTCTTCTCTTTCAAAGGCTATTCTGGCAAATATCTTGTCCTGCAAGGGCAGTCTTTCTTCAACCCTTATTCTCCACTTTAACCTCCTTCTCTCACCAGAAAACTTTGGAAAGTCTTCGGACCCAAAGATTACCCTTGAGTCTTCAAACCTTATCCTATATCTGCTGAGCCTGTCTTGAAGTAGCTTTTCATGAAAAACCTTAAGAAGTTGAGCCTGTGCCTGCTGGCTTAGGGAACTGGGTAGTTTGTTTATAAACTCTCTTGCCCTTTTTACCTCTTCAAGAGATTCAAAGTCTCTTAGGTCATTACTCTCAACTTCACTGACCGCATTTCTTACCCTTTCTAAATGTTCCTGTAGAGTTTTCTGAAAATAGGTTTCAAGGCTTTCTTTGAGAGCCTTTAGTCTCTCCAATCTCTCACCTTCTTCCACTTTTATCCTTGACTCTAAGTCTCTAAGGTCTCCTGCATCCGCCCTGCCTTCTTTTATCCTTTCCTCTAAATTTTTCACAAAGGTGTTAAACTTTGCTTCCTCTATAAGGGTTTGTGCTTCAAATATTACCTCTCTGAGCCTTCTTATTGGTGAATCCATGGAGAGGAGCCTTCTGTATTCTTCAAATTCTTGAGGGTCTGAAAGGGTGCTTACCCTTTTGAGCTTGTTTTTCAGAGCTTTTAGCTCCTCCTCCGCCCTTTTTAAAATCTGGGACTGTCTATCTTTGTTGTATATAAAGTCTGTAAGGTTGGTGGTTATAGCTCTAAGGCTATAAAGTCTCTTGTCATCTTCCTCTCTATAGGTGCAGGTGTATATGCTTCCATCTGGAGAGACCCTTACCACAGAATAACCAAAGCCCTCAAAACCATGGAGAAACTCAAGATTAGGAAGATACACAAGCCCCATTCTGTTTTCTTCCGCATCCGCAAGGAAGATAAACTCACCATCTGGTGATATGTCCATCTGAGAGATGTTTATGGGTGTTGTAGTGCTATGAAGGGGTACTTCAAGTTGTGGATCGTAGACATAGATGTTGCTTCCCTCTGCAAGGATCAGCTTGTCTCTTAGGGGAAGAACCGCCCTACCCGAGGCATGGTCAAGCCTTCTGAGTAGCTTTCCGCCAAGGTCATAGAGGGCTACACCTTTTGTGCCAGACAAAAGGAGCTTACCAGTTCCTATAAACTTCAGATACCTTAGCTCTCCTATTTGAGCCTCTGAATAAGAGAATGTGCTTCTAAAATCCAAGCCCTCTGACCCGAAGCCTCCAGATATATCTATCACATAAACCCTCTCTCCCACAACGCCGTAGGCAAGAAGATTTCCCTGAAGGTCAAGCCCTGCAGACGCTCTTATGCCTTCTTGTGTTGTCCTAAAGCTCTTCCATGTTTGGGGGTTTTTTATATCTTCAAGAAGATAAACGACCAAATAGGGTGGCGTTATAAGGGCTAGATATCTTCCCCTAAATAGTATATCCGTAACTACCTGTGCAGGCGGTCTTGAGGGTAGTCTATGAATTTTGCCCCTCCAATCATAGAGCTGCAAAAGCCCGTGCCTTCTGCCTACAAGAAGCCAATAACCGTCCTCGGATACATCCATGGTATCCACCCAAAACTCCTCTATGCGTGCATCTGGGTCTTTTTCAAGGAAATCCTCGGACTTTAGTGTAAGCTCACCCTTAGGGGTGGTAAGTCTGAAGATCTTTTCTTCTTCCTTCTCTCTTCTACCCAACAGCTTTTGAACAAAACGCATAACTTTAAAATATTAACCATGAACGAAGTAAAAACCTATGATTTATCTTATGTTGAAGCCTTCAGCGGTGTAGAAAACATGCAGAAGGACTGGGAAAACCTTCTCCTTGTGGAAAAGACAGGAAAACCTCTTTTTAGACTTTACCGATGGCAAGAACCGACCATAAGCATAGGATACTCACAAAAAGAACCTGACATACTTCTCCCAGTTGTAAAGAGACCTACAGGTGGAGGTGCTCTCCTTCATGGTTGGGATTTGTCCTTTTCATACGCAGGACTTAGAAAGGATTGGGGCTGGAGCTTTACAAAGGTTTATAAAAATTTCATGGGTCTTATCTTAGAAAGTCTTAAGGAGTTAAGCGCAGAATTTGAAATGAGCAGATACAGGGGAGGCTATGAGGACTTTTTCTGCTACTTTTATCCAACCCTTGGGGAGATAACCTACAGAGGCAAGAAAATACTTGCCTGTGCCATGAGGGTTCTGAAGGATGCTTTTCTTATACACGGAAGCCTCTTTATTGAATTTGACTATCAAGAGTTTGAAAAACTTACGGGTATTCGCGCAGGCACTATAAAAGAGAGGATAATAACCTTCAAGGAGTTAGATATACCATCCTATGCTCTGGTTTACCTTATGAAAGATGTTGTAAAATAGAGACATGCCAATCGCTATAACGCTTTTTAGATTTTTTCTCCTTTTTCCAACGCTTTACTTTCTACAAGAGGAGCAAAAAAACCTTGCAGGAGTTCTTGTTATAGTTGCCGGCGTTTCTGACTGGTTGGACGGAGGAATGGCAAGAAAAACCAATCAAGTAAGTAAACTGGGCGTTCTTCTTGACCCGCTTGTAGATAAGATATTCGTCCTTGGTGTGCTTTCGTATTTTCTGTATGTCAACGAAGTTGGACTTTTACCCTTTGTGCTGATTCTTATAAGAGAGCTTTCCGTGTCCTTTTTGAGGAGCATTTCTGTAGAAAAGGGTTATACCATGCCCGCATCTTACCTTGGAAAGGCAAAGGCTTTTTTTGAGTTTATAACCCTTATAGCCCTGTGTTTTGAGCTGGCTTACATTAACGTGCTTTTGTGGATTTCTGTGCTGTTAGCATACCTTTCCATGTACGACTATGCGATCAAATATGCTGTTTTTGAAAGAAAGGTCTAAAGGTTTGGGCTTTCCTTGGCTATTATGTCTGCGACAGCTGCGAGTTATTTACGCTAAGCTATGAAACTCTTCTTTGGTGGTAGCTTTGACCCAATACATATAGGTCATCTCTTAGTAGCAAGGGATACCCTTGAGCTTTTGGGCTTTGAAAGGGTAGTTTTTTTACCAGCTTATCAAGCACCTCTAAAAGAGCCACACAGGGCAAGTGCAGAGGATAGGTATAACATGATAAGTCTTGCAATAGAAGGTTTTCAAGGCTTTGAGGTTAGCAGGATAGAAATAGAAAGAGGTGGAGTTTCTTATACGGTGGATACCGCAAGGGATTTAAACAAAATTCTTGGACAAAAGCCTTATTTTCTTGTAGGAGCAGACAGTTTTTTGAGCCTTCACCTGTGGAAAAAGCCTAAGGAGCTTATTTCCCTTGCAGGTTTTGTGATAATAGACAGAGAGGGCAGGTGGCAGGAGGTTAAAGGCTACATAAGGGAACATTTCCCAGAGCTTAAAGCAGGAAGAGATTTACATCTTGTTTCAGTTAGACGAGTAGATGTATCCTCAACAGAGATGTAGCCTTGGGCAGATAATAGAAAAAGGGTACAAGAAAAAGCAAGGTAAGAGTATCCCTTAGTATAGACAAATATCCCTTTCTAGGGACATTTATCCACACCTCGGGTTTAGGGGCTCACCAACGAAAGTAACCTTACTCCAAAGGCACTAATACCGCTCATCAAGCAGGCTTTTTATACCCACTTGATAAGGGCTTGCAGAGTGCAGTGTAAACACCAACCTCACCTA
>JAXSNY010000020.1:0-13557 GCA_037925365.1 Aquificaceae bacterium | reverse complement strand
GGGACAATGTGGAGATAGAGGTGGAGCTAGTCAAGCCAGTGGCTATGGAAGAACAGCTTAGGTTTGCCATAAGGGAAGGTGGAAGAACTGTTGGTGCTGGTGTGGTCACAAAAATTATTGAGTGAGGTGTAAAGGATGGCTGCGGTTAGAGAAGTGGTGGTGCTTGCATGCACTGAGTGCAAAAGGAGGAACTACTCCATAACAAAGAACAAGCAAAAGCATCCTCAAAGGATGGAGCTCAGGAAATACTGCAAGTGGTGTAAAAAACACACACTTCATAGAGAGGTAAAGTAGGGGCGCTAGCTCAATTGGCAGAGCGCGGGACTCCAAATCCCGCGGTTGGGGGTTCGAGTCCTCCGCGCCCCGTAGGGAAGAAGGATGGAAAGGCTTAAGGAATTTGTAAAGAGCGTAAGGAAGGAGCTTGATAAGGTTTCTTGGCCAAAGAGGAACTTGGTGATAAAAGCAACGATTAGTGTTATAATGTTTTCTTTAGTTTTTGGTATAAGCCTGTGGGTCTTTGACCTTGTGTTTACCAGGCTCATACACTTTTTGCTTTCCTTGAGGGGCTAAAGATGGATGACTTTAAGTGGTATGCGCTGCAGGTAGAGGCGGGCAAGGAGGCTACCGCAAGGGAAAACCTGCTAAAAGTCCTTGAACTTGAGGGACTGCTTGGGCAGGTGGAAGAGGTTATCGTCCCTGCGGAAGAAAAGGTGGTCATAAAGACTATGGGTAAGGAAAAGTATAGACTGTCTCTGCGCGGCAACAATAGAGATATAAGCGTGCTTGGTAAAAAGGGTGTTACTACCTTTAGGATAGAGAACGGAGAGGTAAGGGTAATAGAGAGTGTGGAGGGTGATGTATGCATAGAAGCACCTCCCATATCAAAGCCTGGTCAGAAGATAACTTGTAAAGAGAACAAGACAGAAGCGAAGGTTATTCTTGAGTCAAAGATGTTTCCCGGATACCTCCTTATAAAGGCGATTATGAACGATGCACTTATGCGTGCCATAGAAAAGACACCTCACGTTTATAAACCTGTGTTAGTTGGAGGAAGGGTTGCACCCCTTGATGAAAAGGAGGTGGAAAGAATAGTTGCCTTTGTGAAGAAAGGTGTAAAGCCTGTCAGAATTCTCTTTGAAAAGGGCGACCAGGTGAGGGTTATAGAAGGTCCTTTTATGAACTTTACTGGCACGGTGGAAGAGGTGCATGCAGAGAAGGAAAAGGTGGTTGTTTTGGTAAGCATTTTCGGAAGGCTCACACCCGTTGAGTTAGATTATTCTCAAGTGGAGAAGCTATGAGAGATAGGATAAGTGGTGCAATTAAAAGGGTGACTCCTGAACTTATATACAACATAGTAGATGAAAGAACTACCGCCATACTGGAAGAACAAGAAAGGGATAAAGAGAAGCTACTTGGACATATAAAGGCACTTAGAGATGAATTTACAGAGCGTCTTAGTAGGATAGAAAATAGGCAAGAAAAGTATCAAGAAGAAATAAGGGCTGAGCTTAGGCATATAAACCAAAGACTTGACACTTTTATGAACATGCTACTTACTCTTTTTGTGGAAAGAAGAAAGGAGGAAAGAGGATGAAGAAGGTAACCGCAAAGGTTGAGCTTATGTTACCTGCCCAGCAGGCAACACCTGCACCGCCAGTGGGTCCTGCACTGGGTCAGCATGGTGTTAACATAATGGAGTTTGTAAAGCAGTTTAACGCTGCCAGTAAGGATTTTGAACCTGGGACTGTAGTGCCTGTGGTTATAACCATTTACCAAGATAGGAGCTTTAGCTTTATACTTAAGACTCCACCGGTTTCTTATCTCCTAAAGAAGGCAGCAAACCTCAAAAGTGGTTCTTCTGACCCCAAAAAGCAAAAGGTGGGTAAGGTAAGCCTACAGCAAGTGGAAGAGATTGCAAAACTTAAACTAAAGGATATGAACACAAGAGACCTCAAGTCTGCCATGAGGCAGGTGGTGGGAACTGCAAGAAGTATGGGTATAGAAGTAGAAGGATGGAAGGAGTAGAGCCATGAAGAGAGGAAAGAGATACCAAAAGTGTCTTGAACTTTATGACAAGGATGCCTTTTACACAGTAGAAGGAGCAGTAGAAGTTCTCAAAAAACTTCATGCAGGTTGTGGCCCCAAGTTTGACCAGACGGTGGAGCTTGCCATGAGGCTTGGAGTTGACCCCAAGTATGCAGACCAGATGGTAAGAGGTTCGGTGGTATTACCCCATGGTCTTGGTAGAGAGCTAAAGGTCTTGGTGTTTGCAGAGGGTGAATATCAAAAGATAGCAAAGGACGCAGGTGCGGACTATGTGGGTGGCGAAGACCTCATAAACAAGATAGCCAAAGAAGAGTGGGTGGACTATGACGTGGTTATAGCAACTCCTGAGATAATGCCCAAGGTGGCAAAGCTTGGTAAGATACTGGGTCCAAAGGGTCTTATGCCAAACCCGAAAACTGGAACGGTCACCACAAACCTAAAGCAGGCTATAGAAGAAGCCAAAAAGGGAAGAGTGGAGTTCAGGGTTGACAAGACAGGAAACCTGCATATGCCCGTGGGTAAGGTATCCTTTGAGGAGCAAAAGCTAATTCAAAACATCTATACTGCTATAGATGCGGTTGTGAAGGCAAAGCCCCCAGGTGCTAAGGGTCAGTATGTGAAGGGAATAGCCCTTTCTCTGACCATGAGCCCATCGGTAAAGCTGGATGTGTCCACCACTCTCAGGAGACTTCAGGAGCTTGTAGCATGATAAAAGTGCTCATGCCTCTGCTATTAGTGTGCTTTTCCTTTGCCTTTACTCCTCAAGAAGAAAGGCAAATAATCAAGGATATAGCGGAGATAAAAGCCACTTTGGAACAACTAAACAAGAGGATAGAGGATATCAACAAGAGGATAGAGGATATAAACAAAAGGATAGAGGACACCAACAAGAGGATAGAGGACACCAACAAGAGGGTAGAAGATGTGAACAAAAGGATAGATGACCTTATGAACTTCCTTTGGATGCTTACGGGTATTTTTTCTGCTATAACCGCAGTTACAATAGGTTTTGCTTTGTGGGATAGGAGAACTATGATAAGACCCTTTGAGGATAAGGTAAAATCTATGGAGAAGGACATACTTGAGAACAAGGAAAAGGTCCAAAAGCTCATAGAAACCCTTCGTGAACTTGCGAAGGAAGATGAAAAGGTAGCAAGACTGCTCAAGCATATGAACTTAATGTAGGAGGTCAAAAATGAGAAGAAGTTGGGAACAGAAGGGTAAGCTAATAAGCTCATATGCGGAGAGAATACAAAGGTCAAATCTTGTGGTCTTTTTTGACTTTACTGGCATTGACGCTCAGGCTATTACAAAGCTCAGAGCGGACTTAAAGGACGCAGATGGAGAGATGGTTGTGGGTAAAAATACTCTTTTTTACAGAGCCTTTATGAACACAGTTGTAGCAGACCATAGGGAAGTCCTCACTGGTCCCACTGCCTTTGCCTTTGCGTATGGTGACCCTGTTAAGGTTGCAAAAATCCTCTTTGATTTTATGAAAGAGCTTGATAAGGAAAAGCCCCTTGGGAGGATAAAGGGTGCATACATGCAAGGAAGATTTTTAAAGCCTGTAGAGGTGCAGGCTCTTGCGGAACTTCCGCCCAAAGAGGTGCTTATTTCCAAGCTTATGGGGGCTATTCAAGGACCCATATACGCCCTCGTTATGGCTCTCAAGTCCGCACCTCAAAAGCTGGTGCTTACACTTAAAGCCATAGAAGAAAAGAAATCTTAATAAGGAGGTATAGACATGGCAACACTTACCATCGACGAAATCGTTGAAGCCATAGGCAACATGACCTTGCTTGAGGTGGCAGAGCTTGTTAAAAAGCTCGAAGAGAAGTTTGGTGTGTCCGCTGCTATGGTAGCTGCAGCACCTGTGGCAGCAACTGGGGCACCTGCCGCTGGAGCACCTGCGGTTGAAGAGAAGACGGAATTTGACGTAATACTCAAGTCCGCCGGAGCTAACAAGATAAACGTGATAAAGGTGGTCAGAGAGCTCACCGGACTTGGTCTCAAAGAAGCAAAGGACCTTGTAGAAGGTGCTCCAAAGCCTGTCAAGGAAGGTGTTCCAAAGGAAGAGGCGGAGAAGATAGCTGCAAAGCTCAAGGAGGCTGGTGCGGAAGTAGAGATAAAGTGAACCTGTCCTTATGCAAAGGTTCTACAAAGCTCACCCCCTGTATCCACAGGGGGTATTTTGTTTTTATTGACACAGCATTTGCAATGATGTATAATTACAAGCTTATCCTATCTTAGAGGGTTGAGAGATGAGAAAAAATATGCCCTTACCAAGAAAGTTCTTTGGTAGAAGAGAAGAGCTTGTCAATCCCCCAAACCTTCTTTTCCTGCCAAAGGAATCCTTTGAAGCTTTCCTTCAGTTCTACACCCCACCATCCAAAAGGGAGCAGAAGGGACTTGAGTATGTGTTCTCCACCTCCTTTCCCTTTAAGGACCCAGACGAGAAAATAACCCTTGAATACTTAGGCTATGAGATAGGAGATTGGGAATGCAATAGATGTGGATATAAGGCTCATACAGACCAAGGCTTTTTGGGTGGTTATGGTGTAAACTGTCCAAAATGTGGAACCTTGCTTGTCCATAAGGAAAAGTATACAGAAGAAGAATGCAAAATAAAGGGCTTTACATACTCTTTGCCCCTTAGAGTTATGGTCAGACTCAAGACTAAGACCAAAAAGGGTGAAAGGGTAGGAGAACCTAAGAAGGTCTACTTTGGCGAAGTGCCCATGATGACGCAGACGGGCTCTTTTATTATAAACGGTAGTGAAAGGATAGTGGTGAGCCAGCTTATCCGCTCTCCGGGTGTGTTCTTTGAGGAAAAAGAGGAGCGTCAAAAGGAAACCACTATAATCCGTATGATTTACAGAGCAAGCATCATACCAGACAAGGGACCCAGAGTTGAGTTTGAGCTTTCAAGCACTACTGATATACTCTCCTCAAGGATAGATAGGCGAAAGGTGGGCGGAACCTTTGTCCTTAGGGCTCTTGGTCTTGAGACTGCCTACGATATACTCAAGCCCTTCTATCCAGATGCAAGAGCCTTTTTTGTGCAGAAGGGGGTGATATTTGATAGAGATACAGGCGAAGAGTATAAGGTGGAAGACTTAGAAGGTTTTTATCTCTTTGCGGTCCTTCGCTACAAGGCAAAGTTGGAAGAGAAGGGTGTGGAAGAAGAAATGCTGGAGGAGAGGTTCATTGAAAACCCCGAACAGCTTGAAAGGCTTTTGAAAGATGAAAGGATAAAGATAGACCTTATATCCGCTGTTCCAAAAGAGAGTGCAGTAAAGAGCCCATACGGTAAGATACTTATAGAAACTCTGGTGGCAGAGACCGCACCAAAGGACCAGGACAAGAGAAGCCCCCTCAAGATACCTGCAAGGTTCACCCTCAGAGACTTTGCCCTTGTGGATATATACAAAAAGCTCAGAGCGGTAGAGCCTATGGTGATGGAGCTTGAACATCTCATAAGCAGGGCAAGGTCTCATTTTGACCTATACTTCAAAGACCTTACCCGGTATGACCTTTCTAAGGTGGGAAGGGTAAAACTCAATGCAAAGGTTCACAGACCTCCAAAAGAGTTAAAGCCGTCGGACTTAGATAGGCTCTCGGAGCTTCCGCTTCTTGCTCTTTCAGAGGATGTAGGTGATTTCAAGGCTGGAACTCCAATAACGGAGGACGTACTCTCTGGAATTTTTAAGCTAAAAGACAGTGTAAAAGTAAAGGACTACACAGAAGGTCAGGCGAGGTTCCTAAGTGCCCTTGACCTTGTAAACACTATAAAGTATCTCATAAACCTCAGATACGGAAGGGAGAAAAAGGATGACATAGCCTACCTTGGCAACAGAAGAATAAGAGCGGTAGGTGAGCTTTTAGAAAATCAGGCAAGGATAGGCATAGCCCGTATGGAGAAGTTTTTCAGAGACAGGTGCACTGTGGCAAACCCAGAAGACCCAAACCTAAAGCCTCAAGACCTTCTAAACCCGAGATATCTTACAAGCTCCCTCTATGAGTTTTTAAAGGGTGGTATGCTCTCTCAATATCTTGACAATACAAACCCACTTTCCGCTCTTACTCACAAAAGGAGACTCTCCGCATTGGGTCCAGGAGGTCTGACAAGAGAGAGTGCCAAGTTTGAGATAAGAGACGTGCATCCTTCCCATTACGGAAGGATATGTCCCATTGAGACGCCAGAAGGTCAGAACATAGGTCTTGTCACATCTCTTACTGTATACGCCCAGACTAATGAATATGGTTTCATTGTCACTCCTTACAGGAAAGTGGAGAATGGTAGAGTAACTGACAAGGTTGAACATTTAGCTGCCTATGAAGAGGAGAACTTTGTTATAGCTCAGTATACGCCCACAGACGAGGAGGGCAGGATTCTCAGCGATAGGGTCTATGTGCGATATAAAAATGACATACAGATAGTAAAGCCAGAGCAGGTTCACTATATGGATGTTTCTCCAAGACAGGTCATATCTGTGTCCGCATCTCTCATACCTTTCCTTGAACACGACGATGCTAACAGGGCTCTTATGGGTTCTAACATGCAAAGGCAGGCAGTCCCTCTTATGTTTACCTCCTCTCCTCTCATAGGCACTGGTATGGAAAAGAAGGTTGCCTTTGACAGTGGTGCGGTGGTGGTGGCAAAAAGAGGTGGTGTGGTGGAAGAGGTGGACTCCAAAAGGATAATAATAAGGGCTAACCCAGAAGAGATAAACATGGCAGACCCCACGGACACAGGCATAGACCTTTATGAGCTTAAGAAGTTTGAAAGGACAAACCAAAACACATGTATAAATCAGAGACCTCTTGTGGTCAAAGGTCAAAGGGTAAACAAAGGCGAGCTACTGGCGGACGGTCAGTCCACCTTTAGGGGAGAGTTAGCCCTCGGCAAAGATGTACTGGTTGCCTTTATGCCATGGAGGGGCTACAACTTTGAGGACGCCATCGTAATTTCAGAAAGGCTTGTCAAAGAAGATGTGTATACTTCCATACATATAGAGGAGCTTGAGGTAGAGGCAAGAGAAACAAAGATAGGTAATGAGGAGATAACCCGTCAGATACCGGGGGTTCCCGAGAGATTGCTTTCTCATCTGGACGAGTTTGGTATAGTAAGACCGGGAACATACGTAAAGCCTAATGATATACTGGTTGGTAAGGTAACGCCCAAGGGCGAAGCCCAGCTCACACCTGAAGAAAAGCTCCTTCAGGCAATCTTTGGTGAGAAGTCCAGAGATGTTAAAGACTCCTCCCTCAGATGTCCCCCAGGTGTGGAGGGTGTGGTGGTTGATGTGAAGGTCTTTGTAAGAAAAACTGGAGAGAGAAGAAACTACCTTGCGGAGCATGTGGAAAGGACTGAAAGGGAGGAGCTTGAGAGAGAGCTTGAGAAGAAAAAGAGGCTCATAGTAGATGGTAGGAATAGAATAGTAAAAGACCTTGTGCTTGGTAGAAGGCTTGATAAGGATATTACAGTTAAGAAAAAAGTATACAAAGCTGGCACTGTAGTGGATGAACAGGTCTTTGATGTCCTGCTCAACTATATAATAACCAAACCAGAGAACCTCTTTGAAGATGAGGAACTGTGCAAAAGGATAAACGACCTTAGGGAAAGAACGCGCTTTCAGGTAGATATGATCTCAAAGATCTACGAGGACAAGATAGAGTCCATAGGAAAAAGAAGCGAGCTTCCGCCCGGTGTGCTAACTCTCGTAAAGGTATACATAGCTCAGAAGAGAAAGATAAAGGTAGGAGACAAGATGGCAGGTCGTCACGGAAACAAGGGTGTTATATCTGTGGTGCTTCCTGTGGAGGACATGCCTTTCCTTGAGGATGGAACTCCTGTGGACATAGTGCTAAACCCGCTTGGTGTGCCTTCTCGTATGAACGTGGGACAGATACTGGAAACACACCTTGGCTGGGCTTCCAGAGAACTTGGCAAAAGGCTCAGAGAGCTTATAGAAGAAGGGGCGGAAAGACAGGAGCTTATAGAATTTCTAAAGAAGGTCTATGCGGTGGGTGATGTGAAGGGTGAAAATCAAAGGCATGTGGAAGAGTTCCTGCATAGTCTTGATGAAGAGAGCTTTGAAGAGGTTATTAACCTCTACGCAGAAAGAGGTGTGCCAATGGCAACCTCAGCCTTTGAAGGTGCGAGCGAAGAGCATATAAGAGAACTTCTCAGGATGGCAGGGCTTCCAGAGGATGGCAAAACAGTCCTTTACGATGGAAGAACAGGCGAGCCCTTTGACATGAGGGTCACCGTTGGATACATGCATATGCTCAAACTCATACATATGGTGGATGACAAGATACATGCGCGTAGCACAGGTCCCTACTCTCTTGTGACACAACAACCTCTTGGCGGAAGGGCTCAGTTGGGTGGTCAAAGGCTTGGAGAGATGGAGGTTTGGGCTTTAGAAGCTCACGGTGCAGCCCATACCCTTCAGGAAATGCTCACTGTTAAGTCCGACGACATAGAGGGGAGGACAAAGGTATACGAGTCCATAGTTAAGGGTAAATACATATACCAGCCTGGGGTGCCAGAATCCTTCAGAGTTCTTGTAAGGGAGTTGAAGGCTTTGGGGCTGGATGTAAGATGTGAAAACGGGGCAGTCATGCCCTGCGACCAGATAGAAGTTGAGGAGGAGCAGTGATGAGAAAAGGTCTTTTACCCTTTGAGAGAATAAAGCTCATGCTTGCCTCCCCTGAGGAGATAAGGAGCTGGAGCTATGGGGAGGTAAAAAAGCCAGAAACCATAAACTACAGAACCCACAAACCTGAAAAAGATGGCCTTTTCTGTGCAAAGATCTTTGGTCCCATAAAGGACTACGAATGTCTTTGTGGAAAATACAGGGGTAAACGTTTTGAAGGCACCATATGTGACAGGTGTGGTGTGGAGGTTACAAGGTCTTATGTAAGACGCAAAAGGTTCGGACACATAGACCTTGCAGCTCCTGTAGCCCACATATGGTTTCTCAAAAGCACACCATCGAAAATAGCCACGCTTTTGGGTCTTTCTGTCAGGGATGTGGAAAGGGTGATCTACTTTGAGTCTTATCTGGTTATAGAGTATCCCATGAGCGAGGAGGAGGAAAAAGTCTTTCGCCAGCAGGAAGATACCCTGCCTCTCAAAGATGAGATAGGTAACACAAGGTTCGTCAGGCTTCATGTGGTGGACGAAGATACCTACAATGCGGAGTTTGCAGTAAGCCTTGAGCACAAGTATGAAGGTGGTATGGGTGCGGAGATAATAAAGAAGGTTCTTGCTTCTCTTGACCTTGAGACCTACGCAAAGAAGTTGAGAGAGGAGATAAGACCCTACAGCTTGGGCTACGAAGACCTTTCTGAAGAGCTCTACAGTAAATACAAAAAGCTCTATGAACGCATGATAAAGGTGCTGGCGGAGGACCTTAGCCTCTACGGTGCGGATATAAAAGTTCCAGAAGGTTCAACGCTGAACGAGACCCTTCACCAGATAATCTGTGACAAGCTCTACCTCCGTCCCGAGACTGGACAGATATCTACCGAACCCATTGAGGACTACATGACCGGCAGGGAGGCAATACAAGCCTACTACGAGAATCTCCGTCAGAAGAAGAAGGACCTTCCAGTATTTGAGAAGATAAAGCTGGACATAAGGACCGCAGTTCTTAAAGAGGTCTCCGAGTCAAAGGTTAAGAAGGTTCTAAGGGTCCTCAAGCTGGTGGAGGACTTCATAAAGAGTGGAAACAAGCCCGAGTGGATGATATTAGAAGTTCTTCCCGTTCTACCTCCTGAACTCAGACCCCTCGTTGCCCTTGATGGTGGGCGATTTGCCACCTCAGACCTCAACGACCTCTACAGAAGAATAATAAACCGCAACAACAGGCTAAGAAGGCTTATAGAGCTGGATGCACCAGAGATAATCATAAGGAACGAAAAGAGGATGCTCCAAGAGGTGGTCTCCGCCCTCATAGACAACGGAAAACGCGGAAGGGTGGTGACCCAGAATGGAAGAGCCCTCAAGTCTCTCTCAGACTACCTCAGAGGTAAACAAGGGCGTTTTAGGCAGAACCTTCTGGGTAAAAGGGTGGACTATTCGGGCCGTAGCGTTATAGTGGTAGGTCCTGAGCTAAAAATGCACCAGTGTGGTCTCCCCAGAATAATGGCTTTGGAGCTTTTCAAACCCTTTGTTTACAGAAGGCTTGAGGAGAAGGGTTATGCCACCTCAATAAAGAACGCCAAAAAGCTGGTAGAACAGAAAACTCCAGAGGTGTGGGAGTGCCTTGAGGAAGTGGTAAAACAGCACCCAGTGCTTCTCAACCGTGCACCCACCCTTCACAGGATGTCCATACAGGCTTTTGAACCGGTTCTTGTAGATGGCAAAGCCATACAACTACATCCCTTGGTGTGTCCTCCCTTCAATGCAGACTTTGACGGCGACCAGATGGCGGTGCATGTGCCTCTGGGTATTACCGCACAGCTTGAAGCCTATATACTCATGCTTTCTACCCAGAACATTCTTTCTCCAGCCCACGGCAAGCCTATAACTATGCCCTCTCAGGATATGATACTGGGCGTCTATTACATGACCCAAGAAGTTCCTGGCGTAAAAGGTGAGGGCAAGCTCTTTTTCAGCAGGGAGGAGGTGATTCTTGCCCTTGAGAACAAAAGGGTGGACATGCATGCACGCATAAAGTTCAGGCTCGAGGATGGAAAACTTGTAGAGACAACTCCCGGCAGAGTTCTTTTCAATAGCATACTGCCAGAAGGACACCCCTTTGTAAACGAACCCTTAGATAAGAAAAAGGTTTCCAAACTCATAGCTAACATCTACAACAGATACGGAACAGAAAGGACTGCAAAGTTTCTTGATGACCTCAAGGAGCTGGGCTTTAACATAGCCACAAAGGCTGCGGTATCTATAGGCATAGAAGACCTACAAATTCCGAGTGTGAAGAGAGAGGTTCTTTCTAAGGCTTTTGAGCAGACCGACGAAATTGCGGAACTGCACAGAAAGGGTATAATCACCGCAAAGGAACGTTACAACAGGATAATTGACCTTTGGTCTGAGATAACGGACAGGGTTTCAAAAGCCATGTTTGAGGAGATAGAAAAAAGCACAAGAAAAGAAGGGGAAAAGGTTTACACGGGTATCTTCAACTCCATATACATGATGGCAAACTCTGGAGCCCGTGGAAACAGAGACCAGATAAGACAGCTCGCTGCCATGAGAGGTCTTATGGCAAAGCACACAGGAGAATTCATAGAAACCCCCATCGTGTCCAATTTCAGAGAAGGTCTTTCTGTGCTTGAGTATTTCATTTCCACCTACGGTGCAAGGAAGGGTCTTGCGGACACTGCCCTAAAGACCGCCTTTGCGGGATATCTCACCAGAAGGCTTGTGGATGTGGCACAGGATATAACCATAGCGAAGAGAGACTGCGGAACTTACAGAGGCATAGTGATGGAAGCCATAGTGGAGGGTGGTGAAGAGAAGGTCTCCCTCAAGGACAGGATAATAGGCAGGACACTGGCAGAGGATGTGCTTGACCCCTACACGGGAGAGGTGATAGCTCACAGAAATCAGATAGTGGACGAGGAGCTTGCGGACAAAATAGTGCATGCGGGCATAGAAAGAGTAATGGTAAGGTCTCCACTTACTTGCGAATCCCAGCACGGCATATGTGCCATGTGCTACGGTTGGGACCTCTCTCAGAGAAAGCTGGTGGATGTGGGTGAGGCGGTGGGTATAATCGCTGCCCAGTCCATAGGAGAGCCCGGAACACAGCTAACCATGAGAACCTTTCACATAGGCGGTGCGGCGGTAGCGGAGAGGGTAAAGGGCGAGCTTCTAAATGAGAAGGCAGGTACCGTCAAATACTACAATATAAAGCTCATAACCAACAGGGAAAGAAAGAGGATAAACATTTCCAAAGATGGAGCCATAGGCATTGTGGATGCAGAGGGTAGGATGGTGGAGCGTCATGCAGTGCCATACGGGGCAAGCATAATTGTGGAGGAAGGAAAGGAAGTTTCAGAGAATACCCTTTTGGCTGAATGGGACCCATTCAACACCTTCATCATCGCCGAAGAATCTGGCAGAGTGGAGTTCAAGGACATAGCCCTTGACATCACCGTCAAGGAGGAAAGAGACCCACTTACGGGCAAAACCTCCACCATCGTCTCCTTTACAAGACCTAAGGACGCCATGCTCCACACACCAAAGATAGTGGTCCATACAGAGGATGGAAGGGAGGTATCCTATGACTTGCCTGTCAACTCTATCCTCAATGTGCCAGCAGAGAAGGTGAGCTTTGAGTGGATGGTATGTCCCACATGCAGTGAGTCCGAAGGCACGGAGATACAACACAAGTATTATGTGGTCAAGGACTATGTGGTTCAGCCCGGTGACGTGCTGGCACGCATTCCAAAGGAGATGGCAAAGGTCCGTGATATCGTGGGAGGTCTTCCAAGAGTGGAAGAGCTATTTGAAGCAAGAAGACCCAAGAGCCCAGCAATACTCACAGAGATAGATGGTATTGTAAGGATATTTGAAGATGCGGACGAGGTGATAGTCTTTAACCCAAGGACTGGGGAAACCAGAAAGTATGATATAAAGAGGGACGAATACATTCTTGTGAGCCACGGACAGTATGTGCAAAAGGGTGTAAGGATAACAGACCGCATAGAAGCCGAGATAGACGGGCAAGTAAGGATAAAGGGAAGAGGCTACAGGATTGTGGTCTACAACAAGGAAACAGGACTTCAAAAGGAATACTTTGTGCCAAAGGGCAAGCACCTACTTGTGAAGAATGGTGACCTTGTGAACGCAGGAGACCCCCTCACCGACGGCACACCTGTGCCAGAGGAGATACTCAAGATAAAGGGTGTAGAGGAGCTTCAGAAGTTCCTTCTTAAAGAAGTTCAAATGGTATACAGATTGCAAGGTGTGGATATAAACGACAAGCACTTTGAGATAATAATCCGCCAGATGCTTAGACGCAGACGCATAGTGGACCCCGGAGACAGCAGGTTCTTAGTAAACGAGGAGGTGGAAGTGGAAGAGCTCCAGCAAGAAGTGGAAAGGATAAAAGAAGAGGGTGGCAAAATACCAAAGGCAGAGCCCATACTTGTTGGCATATCAAAGGCTGCACTAACTTCAAGAAGCTGGATATCCTCTGCCTCCTTCCAAGAGACCACAAAGGTGCTAACCGACGCAGCCTGCGAAGGCAAAGTGGACGAGCTAAGAGGTATAAAGGAGAATGTGATAATAGGCAATCTTATACCTGCAGGAACTGGTCTGTGGGAGTATGCGGAAGTGGAAGTTATAGAGGAAGAGAAGGCAAAAGTTTTCAAAGATGTGTTATAATATTCAGCTTAGGAGGTTTAGCGTATGCCTACCATAAACCAGCTTGTAAAACAAGGTAGGGAAACAAGGAAGAAAAAGAGCAAGGCACCTGCCTTGCAGGGCAATCCTCAAAAGAGAGGTGTCTGTGTGAGGGTCTATACGGTCACGCC
>JAXSNY010000019.1:0-15583 GCA_037925365.1 Aquificaceae bacterium | reverse complement strand
ATACAGTGGCACAAGACTTATAATTATTTGTTTAAACATTATGGTATTCAAACAGTAGGCAACCTTGAACCTCTACCCGGCATCCCACCCACTGCAAGGCACTTAGACAACCTTGTGCAAAGCTCAAGGGGTCAAGGAGTAAGGTATGTGATACTTGAAGGCTCTAAGAAAAACGAAATGAGGACTGCACAGAGGGTGGCGGACAGCATAGGTGCAAGGGTTGTCGTTCTTCCCAACGATGTAGGCTCTGAAGGTGTGAAAAACCTCTTTGAGCTGTACGACACAATACTGAGGAGGCTCTCTCAATGATTTTTGACCTTTTTCTTTCCAGTTTTCTGCTCTCTGTGGTGCTTGTGGGTATTCATGCCTACTTTGGAAGGGAAATAGTCAAAAGGGGAATAATCTTTACAGACATAGCGGTCGCTCAGTTTTCTGGTGTGGGCATTGCTTTATCTCTTATTGTCTTTCACGGTGAATATACATACGCCTTTTCTCTAATTTTTGGTCTTTTTGCCAGCCTTTTGATAGCTATTTCTCAAAAACTTAAGGAATACTCAGAGGCTTTTATTGGACTTTTGTATGCCTTGGGCTTTTCTTTGACGGTTTTGCTACTTTCTATGTCCGCTCATGGCATGGAAGAGCTAAAAAAACTAACCGCCAGCGATATTCTCTTTGTTAGTATGGAAGAGGTAATAAAAACCGCAGGCATGTATACGGTTTTGGGGTTTCTTCTATACCTGAGAAAACGTCTAAGTGGTATGATTCATGAACTTTCCTTTTTTGCTCTATTTTCCATAACCCTTGCCAGCTCTGTAAAACTTGCAGGAGTGCTTGTGGTGTTTTCTTTGCTTGTCTCTCCTGCCCTCGTTTCCCTACTGCTTGGTCGTGGTCTTGTCTTTGCATGGATTTGGGGCAGTTTTTGGAGCTTTGTCGCTATAACTTTTTCCTTCTGGCTTGACCTTCCTACGGGCTACAGCCTTGTGTTTTTGCAAGCTCTGGTGGGTCTTATGACCTTCTTTTACAAGCTACTTGTTAGTAGCTACTTCCATGCGGGTTCATAAAGCCAGAAATACTCTTCCCTCTCTGGTCCTGTAGAGAGCATAACCACTGGCACTTTAAGGTATTCTTGAAGGAAATCAATATACTCCAAAGCCTCCAAGGGCATAGTGGATAAACTTCTTGCACCTCTTGTATCCTTGAGCCATCCTTTAAAGGTCTTATAAACAGGCTTTACCCTTTGAAGAAGACTTAAGCTCGCAGGAAAGTGGTCTATCCTCTTGCCATCCACCTCGTAAGCTACACAGACCTTTATCTCCTCAAAGGCATCCAAAACATCAAGCTTTGTTAATATAATGCCGTCAAGACCGTTTACCTCCACCGCATGCTTTAGAGCAACAAGGTCAAGCCATCCACAGCGTCTTGGTCTTCCTGTGGTTGCTCCATATTCTCCACCCCTCTCTCTAAGGAGCTCACCTGTGGCATCTTTTAGCTCTGTAGGGAAAGGACCTTCTCCTACCCTCGTGGTGTAGGCTTTTGATACCGCCCAGAAGTTTGCCTCTGAGAAATACTTTGGTGGAAGCCCTGTGCCGTTAGAAAGTCCAAGTGCAGAAGCGTTAGAAGAGGTCACGTAAGGATAAGTCCCCATATCTATGTCAAGCATTGTGCCCTGTGCACCCTCAAAAAGCACCCTTCCTCTAAAGTCCAAAATTAGCCTTGTGGTGTCTATCACCCTTTCCTTGACCCTTTTATAATGCTCCATGGTTTTTTCAAAAACCTCTTGTGCATCCAACCTATGGTTTTCACAGTATACCTTTTCGCATAGGTCGGAGACAAACTCAATGTTTTCCTTTATAAGCTGGTAGGTCCTGTCTAGGTCTTCAAGGTCGCAGACCCTTATGCCCTTCCTGCCATACTTAAACATATAAGAGGGTCCTATACCCCTTAGAGTAGTCCCTATTTTGCCCTTTTTCTCAAAGAGAGAATCAAGGACTTTATGGTAAGGAAGCACAATATGTGCCCTATCGCTTATGTATATCCTATCCCATACTTTCAATCCCTTTTTTTCAAACTCTTCTATCTCCCTTACCAAAAGCTCTAAGTCTACCACCATACCCTGAGCGACCACGCCTATGGCTTGCTCGTGAAGTATACCAGTGGGTAGCAAGTGCAGGACAAACTTCTCTCCTCCTACCATTACTGTATGACCTGCGTTGCTCCCACCTTGATACCTCACCACCATGTCAAAGTCCGCAGAGAGCAGGTCTACCACCTTACCCTTTCCTTCATCACCCCACTGAGCACCCAGTATAACAAGGTTTTTTTTCATCCCACCGCTCCTTGAAGCTCTTCTACCTTTTCCCTTATAGCTTTGAACAGTTCTCCTATCCCCCACCCCTTTACCGCAGAGACCACCACAGACCTACTTTCCATAAAGGCAGGCTCTGTGAGATACTTTATGTCTTCTTCCTTTTCTACCACCTTGTCCGCCTTGTTGAAAACGTATATTACAGGCTTTTCCTCCGCAGATAGGTCCTTTAGTATTTGCTTGACCACTTTGACCTTTTCAAGCCAATTTTTGTCTGAGATATCTATCACATGCAAAATTATGTCCGCCTCTTGAACCTCTTCTAAGGTAGCCTTAAAGGACTCTATAAGCTCAGGTGGTAGCTTTCTTATAAAGCCTACCGTGTCTGTGATAAGGACCTTTATGTCAGGGAACAAGAGCCTTGCAGAGGTGGTAGTATCAAGGGTAGCAAAAGGCATGTCCGCAGTTAGGGTTTCTCTGCCTGTTAGGCTTTTCATAAGGCTGGACTTTCCCACGTTGGTGTAGCCCACCAAGGCTATCTTTACCACCTTTAGGTCTCCTGAGCTTTCCCTTCTTTTTCTCTGCTCTCTTCTTTGCCTTTTTATGTCCTCAAGCTCATCCTTTATTTGCTGTATCCTCTTCTTTATCCACCTTCTCCTTATTTCTGCCTCTTGCTCACCAGGACCCCTTGTCCCCACACCACCACCTAGCCTTGAAAGTTCCTTACCTTTTCCGTATAGCCTTGGAAGCTCGTAAGTGAGTTTAGCCAACTCCACTTGTAGCTTAGCAGTCTTTGACCTCACCCTACGAGAAAAAATTTCCAACACCAAGTCCGCCCTATCCATTATCCTTTTGCCTATAGCCTTCTCAAGATTTGCCACCTGAGAGGGGCTAAGAAAGGCATCAAATATAACCGCATCCGCACCAGTTCCCTCCGCCACCTGTCTTATCTCTTCCACTTTGCCCGCACCCACGTAGTATTTTGGGTCTGGATGGCTTTTCCTCTGAGTTATGTATCCAAGACAATGACCCCCTAAGGCTTTAAGGAGCTCCTTTAACTCCTGGAGAGATTCTTTGCTCTCTTGCTTGCTGTTTTCTATAAGGCTTACAAGAATGCTTTTCATTAACCCCCTTGCACTATGGTGCTTATGGCATGCTTGTATATAAGGTTAGGCTCACCCTCTACCTCAAGCAAGAGGGTGTATTTATCGTGGTCAAGCACCTTGCCCGTTATCCTGTTTCCTCTGGTAAGGAAAACTGTTACCGTAGCTCCTTTCTTCTTAAGCTCCTCTATGTATTCGTCCTGCACGCTTGTATTCTTCTCCATAAACATCCTACCGACCTCCAGTATAAATTATAAAACTTTTTGCACCAGTCAAGATCCTAAGGTTCTAAAATATTAAACCATGTTCCTCAACATAGCCTTATGTCAGATAAACCCAGTGGTAGGAGGTATAAGGGTAAATCTTCAGAAGATAGAAGATATCTGGAAAAGGGTAGATACCCAAGCCCACCTTGTTGTTTTCCCAGAGCTTTCTCTCTGTGGCTATCCGCCAGAAGATCTCCTGCTAAGGTTGGACTTCTTGAGGTCCTGCGAAAGGTCCCTTAAAGAATTACTAAGGGTTTCTGAGGGTATGTCTTCGCTCCTTGCAGTAGGAATGCCTTATTACGAAGGAGACCTCTATAATGCCCTTGTGCTTGTAGGTAGGGGTCAACTTCTTGGCATATACAAAAAGACCTTCCTTCCCAATTACTCGGTCTTTGACGAAAAGAGATACTTCAGGGCTGGAAAAGAGCCTCTTATACTTGAGATAAATGGCGTAAAGGTGGGTTTTTCCATATGCGAGGACATATGGCATCCCGACGGGTGGGAAAGGTTCTATGCCCTCTCAGGTTGTGAGGTGCTGGTGAACATAAACGCATCCCCCTATTACAAAGGTAAGTATGAGTTTAAAGAAAACTTTCTAAGAGCAAGGGCTCAGGACAACATAGCCTATGTGGTCTATGTGAATATGGTGGGAGGACAGGATGAGCTGGTTTTTGATGGCAGGAGTATGGTGATAGACCCAGAGGGTAAGGTTATAGCAAGGGCAAAGGCTTTTGAGGAAGACCTGCTTTTTGTAGGTCTTGAGGTGGAAAGGGTCAAAAGGAAAAGGCTCTTGGACTTAAGACTAAGGGAAAAGGGAGTGGACAATTCAAGTGTGAATGCTTTTATACCTGCTCAGGAAAAAGCTCTGTGTGAAGTTAGAGTGGAAGTAAGTCCAAGGGATGAAGAAGAGGTCTACAAGGCTCTCCTTTTAGCCATAAGGGATTACGTGGAGAAAAACTCCTTTGAAAGGGTTGTGCTTGGTTTGTCTGGTGGTATAGATTCCTCTTTGGTTGCCTGTCTTGCGGTAGATGCCCTTGGTAAGGATAGGGTTGTGGGGGTTTTTATGCCATCGGAGTTTACTTCTTCTGAAAGTAGGGAGGATGTTTATGAGCTTTCTAAAAACTTAGGCATTAGTTTACTTGAATACCCTATAAAAGAAGTCTATAGTACATACTTGACGCTCTTGGATTCTGAGGAGCTTTCCATAGCAGAAGAAAACCTGCAAGCACGCATAAGGGCTAACATACTTTTTTATCTTTCCAACAAATATGGCTGGCTTGTGCTTTCTACTTCCAACAAAAGCGAGTCTGCAGTGGGCTACACCACCATATATGGAGATATGGCTGGAGGCTTTGCTCCCATAAAAGACCTATACAAAACATGGGTCTACAAACTGGCAAGATACAGAAACTCCATAAAGCCAGACATACCAGAGAGGGTTTTTTTAAGACCACCCACTGCAGAGCTAAGACCCAATCAAACAGACCAAGATACATTGCCACCCTATGAGCTACTTGACCAAGTTTTGGAGCTACACATAGAGGAAGGTATGGGGCTGGAGGATATAGTAGCTTTGGGCTTTGATAGGGAGCTTGTCAAGAAGGTTCTTAGAATGGTAAGAAGGGCAGAATACAAAAGAAGACAAGCACCCACTGGTCCAAAGCTAACAAAAAGAGCCTTTGGAAAGGACTGGAGAATGCCTATAAGCGGTAGCTACTAAAACCTGCTTTGTCCAATATGCTTGCAGGAAAAGTAGAAATTTCGTTCATCTAGAGAATTCTTATGATATAAATCATGCTTGTTGAGATGTTGTCCTTCAATAATCTTAATGCAAGGGCTAAAGATATTAGACAAAGCAGAAGCTCCTCATTTTAATGAGGAGAGGAAGTCACCATACTTATACACACTTGCAACCAACTTCCAAGCCTTTCCGCTCACCCGCTTGCTATATGGTCTGTCATGTCCTGAGGGAACGGAGCTCTGCCAGGGGTAGCCCTTGGCTTATAGCTTTGGGCTTTTGTATAACAGACTGGAACTAAGTATAAACCAAGTTTGACTAAAAGCTTGGTGTTTTGTTCATGGTCCCCTTGACATTTTATAACAAAAGACTAAAATAATTTAATAGAAAAACCTTAAAGGAGGTGGTTGCCATGAGAAGAGGACTTACACTATGGAACCCATTTGCAGAGATTGAACGCATAAGAAGGGAGTTTGATAGGCTCCTTGAGGAGCTTGTGCCCAGGGAGGAAGGTGAAAGGGTTTTTGCACCTGTTGTGGATGTGTATGAGACAGACCAAGAGCTGGTTGTAAAGGCAGAGCTTCCTGGAGTTAAGAAGGAGAACGTGGAAGTATCCATAAGGGATAACGCTCTGCACATAAGAGGTGAGAAGAAGGAAGAGAAAGAAGAGAGAACTGGAGCCTACCATAGGGTTGAAAGAGTATACGGAAGGTTCGAAAGGGCTGTACCATTACCTACGGATGTAAAGGTAGAATCCGCAAAGGCTGAGTTCAAGGATGGTGTGCTTGAAATAAGAATACCAAAGGCTGAGGGTGCAAAGGAGAAAAAGATAGAAATAACCTAAACTTTTCTGGGGGGCTGTCTTTCTATGACAGCTCCCAAACCCTTAAATTTTTCCTCAAGTTTTTCGTATCCTCTGTCAAGATGGTATATATCTTTTACGACTGTTTTTCCTTCTGCTACGAGCCCTGCTAACACGAGACTGGCAGATGCCCTTAGGTCAGTAGAATAAACATCCGCACCGTAGAGCTTTTTTACTCCTCTTATAATTGCGGTCCTACCCCTCACGTGGATGTCCGCACCCATCCTCTGAAGCTCTGCCACATGCTGAAAGCGGTTTTCAAAGATGTTTTCCCTTATCTCTGACACTCCATCCGCAAGACAGCAAAGCACCATAAACTGGGCTTGCATGTCCGTGGGAAATCCCGGATACTCGGCGGTGGATATGGTGAGAGGTTTAATAATGTTACCGCCTCTTACCCTAAGACTGTTAAGGCTCAGAATATCAACATTGGCACCCGCCTCTTTGAGCTTCTCTATTATACTACCTAAATGTTCCACCCTTATGTCCTCAAGCAAGACATCTCCACCCGTTAAAAAACCAGCCACCATGAAAGTTCCTGCTTCTATTCTGTCAGGTATAACCCTATGGCTAAAGCCTCTCAGATATTCGTTTCCTCTTACTATTGCTGTCCTGTCTCCTATATGTATCTCCGCGCCCATTTTTCTGAGCACTTCCACAAGGTCTATGACTTCAGGCTCCAAGGCTATGTTTCTCAATACACTCCTTTTTTCACAGCTACTGAGAAACATAAGAGCATTCTCAGTTCCCGTCACCGTTATAACCTCAAAGGTGTATTCCACAGGATTTATCTTCTTTATTTCCATATCTATGTAGCCATGCCTTACGCTTATGTTAGCTCCCGCCCTTTCAAATACCTTAAGATGCTGGTCTATGGACCTCACCCCGATGGAACAACCTCCGGGCATAGAGACAATTGCCCTTCCAAACCTCGCAAGTAGTGGGCCCATTACAAGAACAGAGGCTCTCATACGCCTTACCACTTCATCTGGTGCGGTGTGTATATTTATTGAACTCGGATAGAGACTTACCTTTCCATCTTTAAACTTCACACCTGCACCTAAATGTTGAAGAAGTTCAAGGGTTGTTCTCGTGTCAAGAAGGTCAGGCACATTTTCTACGGTGCAAGTCTCCTTAGTAAGTATACTTGCTATTAGTATGGGCAGTGAGGCATTTTTTGATCCAGAGATACTTACCTTTCCCTTTAAAGGTTTGCCTCCTTCTATCACAAGGTAGTCAGAAGTATATGATGTAGTGCTTCTCATCCTTGTTTATTATTATCTTCACAACTTCTCCACTTTTTGAATAAAAAATTTCAACGCCGTCGTCTTCTTCCTTATGAACCACTGGTTCTTCGGAGTATATAACCAATATTCTCTCAGCTTCTTCCACTACAAGAGGAAAATCGTTCATATCCTTACCACCACACAGGTAAGGGCTTCCTTTACTCCCTCCAAGGAATGTATTTTGCTTATTACGAGCCTACCGAGTTCATCCTGATTCCTTACCTCTGCAAAGACGATTATGTCATAGGGACCTGTTACTACATCCGCAGTTTTTATGCCTTCAAAGGTTGACAAAGCAAGCATTATGGAAGGAATTTCTCTGGGGTCTGCTTTTATAAGCACGTAAGCCTTTATGGAATATTCGCTCTCAAGTTCCATAAGCTCTGTTATAGACATGGGATAGCCTTCGCTCTGTGTTTGCATCTTCCACCTCCTGCAAGAATATTTTAACCAACTTCTCCGCAAGGGAAGGGTCTTTTCTTATCTCTTCCACCGCAATGTGAATGAGCCTTCTGACCCTTGGTTCTCTCTCTTCCACGTCTTTCCATGCCCTTTTTATGCTTACTATGTATCTTTCAACCTTGAGAAACTCCAACCACTTCATGAACTTACTCACCTCATCCCATACTATTATCTCTCCCTTTTCCTTTTCCTTTAACCTCTCCTTTAGGTTCTTCTCCGCAACCTCTTGTAGGTCATCTATATCGTAGAGAAACACCTCGTCAACCTCATTCACCTCAGGGTCCACATTTCTGGGAACAGATATATCAATGAAAAAGATAGGTTTGTAGTTTCTTTTCTTTATCGCCTTTTTGACCATGGGAGTGTCTATGATAAACCTCTTGCTCCCTGTAGAGACTATTACTATATCAAATTCATGCAGATGTTCAGAAAACTCTTCAAACCTAAGCACGTGTCCTTCAAGCTCTTTTGCTAATTCCACCGCTCTTTCGTATGTTCTGTTGGTTATAAAAAGGTGTGCTTGGAGTTTTTTAAGATATTTTGCAGAAAGCTCAGCCATTTCACCAGCACCCACAAGGAGAACCTTTGTCTTTGCAAGGCTTCCGAATATTCTCTTGGCAAGCTCTACAGCCACATAGCTCACCGACACCGCATTCCTGCTTATGCCTGTTTCTGTGCGCACCCTTTTGGCAGTTCTGAGAGCCTTCTCGTATAGTCTATTGAGAACCTTGCCAGTGCATTGGAGTTCCCTCGCTATTCTGTATGCTTCCTTAAACTGGTTTACTATCTGCGTTTCTCCCACCACCATGGACTCAAGCCCACTTGCAACCTTAAAGACATGGGCAACTGCAAGACCGTCCTCTAAAAAGAAGGAGTTTCTCCTTAGCCTTGTATCTACACCCTTTAGTTGTAGAAGCTCAAGGATTAGCCTGTTCATAGGCTCGTAGTCTTCCGCAACAGTGTAAACCTCCACCCTATTACAGGTAGAAAGAAGCATTATCTCTCTTATACCCTCTACGGTCTTAAGGGGTGGTAAAAGATAATAAGCATCCTCCCTGCTACAAGCCAGAAGCTCCCTCTGTTCTACTGGGGCGGTTTTGAAGTTCACACCCCATACAAATATGTGATACATCATATATAAATATATCACACTACACGTCGGGTGCAAAATTCAAATGGCGTTGCTTTGTCCAATATGCTCGTAGGAAAAGTAGAAATTTCGGTAATCTGGAGAATTTTTATGATATAAATCATGCTTGTTGAGATGTTGTCCCTCAATAATCTTAAGGCAAGGGCTAAAGATATTAGACAAAGCAGTTTGTCTGTAGAGCTCCAGACAGCTTAGATTTTTTCTCACCACAGGCTGTAAAATATTATAGCAATGAAAGGCATAAGATCAACCACCATACTTGCGGTAAGGAAAAATCATATAACGGTTATGGGTGGTGATGGGCAGGTGACTCTTGGGTCTTCTGTGATAAAGCACAGTGCGAGGAAAATAAGGAAACTTTACAAAGACAGCGTTCTGGTAGGATTTGCTGGTTCTGCGGCGGATGGACTTGCCCTTATGGAAAGGCTTGAAGGGAAATTGGAAGAGTTTAGAGGAAACCTTCTCAGAGCCTGTGTGGAGCTTGCAAAGGATTGGAGGATGGATAGAAGTTTAAGAAGGCTTGAGGCTCTTCTGCTTGTAGCGGATAAAGAACGCATGCTACTTCTCTCTGGCAACGGAGATGTAATAGAGCCAGACGAACCCGTGCTTGCCATAGGTTCTGGTGGAGACTATGCGAGGGCTTCCGCCTTGGCTCTTTACAGAAACACGGACATGTCCGCAGAGGATATAGTTAGAGAATCTCTCAAGATAGCGGGTGAGATTTGTATATATACTAACCAGAGCTTTATCATTGAAAAACTTGAATAGTTAAACCTTTTCTATGAGATTTTGGATAATTTTCTCTAACTGACCCACATAAATTTCCACATCTTTTAAAAGTTTTTCACACTCCTCTCTATCAATGAAGTCTCCTATAACATCGTAGTCTGCCCTTTGCCTCATATACATCGCTTGGTCATATATCTTTGAAAGGCTAACATACTTCTTTTCTTTAAAAAGATACAGATTCATCAATTGCCTCACGCCCTTATGTGTTTGAGGGTCTTCTCCCAAGAGAAATAGATAGGCTTTAGAAGAGTGGAAGACTGAATAATAGGCTTCATGAACTGCAGGTGGATACATTCCAATTTCAAAAAGCTGTTTTGCTCTTTGCAGATGCCTTTTGGCTTTGGATAAATGCATCTCCGCATACTTTAACTTACTACTCTCTGAAAATCTCTCCTTTTCCTCCATTCTTACCTCTCCGTATATGTGTATTATTGGTCTTATTGTAAGGTCTTTTAACTGGTTTTCTTTCACAAAAATAGGACTTATGAGTGTGTTATATAGGTTGTTGTATTTGGTGATTATTTCCATCGCCTTTTGTTTATCAATATCCGTCCAATTTTCTGGAACTATAACAAAAATATCCACATCCGAACCTGAGTGAAAATCTCCTCTTGCATAAGAACCAAAAAGTAAAAGTGAAAGGCTTTTACCTGTAGACTTTTCTATATCCCTCCCAAGCCTTCTCAAGATGCCCTTTAGGTTCTTCACCAAAAGCGTCATGGTTTAAAATTTATAGCATGTTCAGAAAAGTTCTTGTGGCTAACAGGGGAGAAGTGGCTCTCAGGATAATAAGGGCGTGTGAGGAGCTTGGTATAAAAACCGCTGCCATATACTCAGAGGCGGACACAAAGTCTCTGTATGTTAAAAAGGCGGACGAGGCTTACCTAATACCCGGCGACCCTGTAAGAGCTTACCTTGACTACGTGAGAATAGTAGACCTTGCCAAGTCTATAGGTGCGGATGCCATACATCCGGGATATGGTTTTCTTGCGGAGAACGCAGACTTTGCCCGTTATTGCGAGAAAAATAGTATAACCTTTATAGGACCCTCTCCAGAACATATTGAGCTCTTTGGGGACAAGGTAAAGGCAAAACAGGCTATGCAAAAGCTTGGCATTCCCACCATACCTGGGTCTCTGGAGCCTCTTAAAAACTACGAAGATGCCATGCACTATGCAAAAGAAATAGGTCTTCCTGTAATCCTTAAGTCCGCTTACGGTGGTGGTGGTAGGGGTATGAGGGTGGTGCGTAGCTTTGAAGACTTGCCAAGGCTCTTTGAATCTGGCTATAGAGAGGCGGAGACCTTCTTTGGTAAGGGTGACCTCTTTGTGGAAAAGTACTTGGATAACCCCAAGCATATAGAGGTTCAAATTCTTGGAGACAAGTATGGGAATGTAGTCCACTTGGGCGAGAGGGACTGCTCTGTGCAGAGAAAACATCAGAAGGTAATAGAGCTTACTCCATGTCCTGTGCTTCCGAGGGATATAAGGCAGAAGATGCTGGGGCTTAGCGTAAAGGCTATGATGCAGGTGGGCTACTATAGTGCAGGGACCTTGGAGTTTTTGGTGGACCTAAAAAGTGGAGAGTTTTACTTTATAGAGATGAACACGCGTCTTCAGGTGGAGCATACCATCACAGAAATGGTAACAGGCATAGATATAGTGGAGACCATGATAAGGGTTGCCATGGGCGAGCCACTGCCTTTTACACAAAGTGATATTACCTTTAGAGGATATGCCATTGAGTTTAGGATAAACGCAGAAGACCCAAGAAAGGGTTTTGCACCTGCTCCAGGCAGGATAACCGCCTACTACTCACCGGGTGGTCCTGGTATAAGAATGGACGCGGGTGTTTACAAGGACTATGTGATACCACCTTACTATGACTCCATGATAGCCAAGATGAGCGTGTGGGCTCTCACTTGGGACAGGGTGTTGGCAAGGGCAAGAAGGGCTATAGATGAGTTTATTGTGAGAGGAGTCCCCACAAACATACCCCTACACAGGGAGATAATAAGAGACCCAGACTTTATATCTGGCAATTTTGGTATAAGGTTTTTAGAGGAGAAACTGCCTACATACGATTTTGAGATAGAGGGCGAAGAAGACCCAGAAAGCCTTGCACTTGCCATATCTGCTGCGATTGCCGCATACTACGGGCTATAATCTACAGACCTTCCCTTGCTTTCAAAACCAAGGGGACTGACCACCTTTACCGTAAAGGTTGTTTTCCCCTTTGGAAGTTCCGTTTCAAAGGCAAAGCCTGTAGTCCTTCCTATTTCCTTTCCGTCTCTGTATATGATAAATTCTCTATAGTCCTGTCCATAAAACCACACAAGGTATAGAGCCTGCCTTCCCTCTCTTACCTCAAGCCCGTCAACCTCAGACACGGTGGGTGGTGGTTTTGGCTTTACACAAAATTCCATAGGTTGGCTTTCCACATTTCCCCTAATGCCTGTAATGGCATAACACCTCTCCCAGTAGTCTCTTTCTAACCGTATGGGTTCTCTAAAGGTTTTGGCATTCTCAAGAGATAGGGAGCTATCTCTGAGGTTGTATAGCCTGTAGGATTCAAAGTTAGAAGGGTAAACCTCTACAAAGGCTTCGCCCTCTGATATTTTCAAATAAGGCTTTTCTTCAAGAGCACCAGCCACGCAAAACTTCTTCGAAGATTCTCCAATCCTTTCCACTACAAAGCAGAAGGGTCCTTCTTCCTCTTTCACCCAGTAATCGCCTTGTCTTTCAAATCCCTTTATCTGCACCTCTCCAGAAAGACTTCTTACATAAACCTTTTGTCCTATCCTTCTAATCTCAACCTCTGGAGCCTTTAACACCTCTGGGTTTGCCTTGATGCCACAACCTGCTAAAAGGAAAAGGAATGGTATTAGCCTTTTCATTTAGGAGGTCCAGACTCCTTCTCGTAGGGCCAGACAATTATACCCCCTGCAAGGTTGTAGGCTTCGTAGCCCATATGCCTAAGGAAGTATGTCGCGAAGGCACTTCTTTCACCGCTCCTGCAGTAAACTATGTAGGTTTTATCCTTAGGAAGGTCCTTGAAAGCATATCTAAGCTCATCAAGGGGTATGAGCATGGAATTAGGGATTCTAAGTTGGACGTGCTCCTGCGGTGTTCTAACATCAAGAAGTACTACATTATCCTTTTGAAGCATCTCCTTTGCTTCTTGTGGTCCAACCTCTGGCACTTGAAACATCTTAACCTCCTTAAGTCATTAATTATATTCTAAAAAGCCTCATGCTCAAGTCAAGCCACCTGGCGGAGTGAGTTATTGCACCGCTTGATATAAAGTGAACGCCTTCTATGGCATAGTCCTTTATGTTTTGAAGGTTTATATTCCCAGATACTTCCACTATAACTCTGTCCTTTGTTAAGGCTACCGCTTTTCTTACTTCTTCTGGACTAAAATTATCAAGCAATACCATATCAACACCACACCGCAGAGCCTCTTGGAGCTCTTGGAGGTTTTCCACCTCCACCTCAATTTTGTAGACTGGACTTATCCTCTCTCTAACCCTTTTGACCGCTCCTGTTATACTACCCGCTATTGCTTTGTGATTGTCCTTTATTAACACCATATCGTAAAGGGCGTACCTGTGATTAATACCACCACCTACCCTCACAGCGTATTTTTCAAAGTATCTCATACCGGGCGTAGTTTTTCTTGTGTCAAGTATTCTCACTCCAGTTCCCTCAAGGGCTTTAACAAACTCTCGCGTTAAAGTTGCTATCCCGCTAAGCCTCTGTAAAAGATTGAGGGCTACCCTCTCACCCATCAAGAGCAAGTTGGCAGGAGCTTCTATTACCAAAATTTCATCCCCCTTAGAAAACTCTTCCCCATCCTTCATTGCATATATTAGCTTTATTTCCCCCAAGAGCTGAAACACCCTAAGAGCAAAGTCTATTCCAGCAAGGACTCCACCTTCCTTTGCCCTTATGACCCCTCTTGCCCTCTCACCTCTAAATACGCCTTCTGTGGTTATATCTCCTCTTCCCAAGTCTTCTTCAACGAATCTTAACAAAAGGTTATCTATCATAGACTATAATTTTAAGGGGGAACTATGAAAATAGTATTTGTTGCCTCAGAAAGTTCCGCCTTTGTAAAGGCAGGGGGTCTTGGAGATGTGGTTCACTCCCTTGCAAAGGCACTTATAAAACTCGGACATACCCTTTATGTGATAATGCCGAGATACTCAAAGGTTAAGGTAGAGTCCAAAAAGGTGGCTAAGGGAAAGATTTTTTTCAACAACCATTGGACAGAGTTTGGAATACTTGAAGAGATAAAAGACCATGTGAGGTATTACTTTCTGGACTATCCCGAATATTATCAAAGAGAACACATATACTCAACCCCAAAGGGTGAATACGAGGACAACCCCCTTAGGTTTGGCTTTCTCTCTTTGGCAAGCCTTGAAGTCATAAAAAGCATGCAACTGAGTCCCGACATCATACACCTACACGACTGGCATACGGGACTTGTCCCCCTGTATAAGAAAATACACTATCCAGAGTTAGAGCCTATCCCCACTGTGTTTACCATACATAACGCCCTTCACCAAGGCATATACGACCCACACTTCTTGCCCCTTTTGAACCTACCTTGGGAAGTTTACCATCCTTTTACAGGCATTGAGTTCTATGGAAGGATAAACTTTCTAAAGGCTGGTATAGCCTTTTGCGATGTTTTGACTACTGTAAGCCCCTCCTATGCGGAGGAGCTAAGGCAATACGCCTATGGACTTGAGGGTCTTATAAGGGAGAAAAAATACTTCTTTGGTATCCTAAACGGCATAGACTACGAGGTTTGGAACCCCGAAGCTGATAAGTTTATAAAATACCACTACAGTCTGAAAAACTTCCACAAGGGAAAAGCGAGCAACAAAAAACATTTAAAAGAGACCTTTGGACTTAAAACTTCCCATGATAGACCGCTTGTTGGAATGGTTTCAAGGCTTACCGCACAAAAGGGTCTTGACATCGTTCAAGGTATAATCTGCGAAGCGGTCAGGGAAGGATTTGACTTTGTCTTTTTGGGTTCTGGTGAGGAAAAGTATCAGGATATGCTAATAGAGTTCATGAAAAAACATCCAGAAAGTGTAAGAGTGAGAATAGAATACAACGAGGAGCTCGCTCACAAGATATTCGCAGGTGCGGATATGTTTCTAATGCCCTCTTTGTTTGAACCTTGTGGTATATCTCAGATGATAGCCATGAGGTATGGCACTGTGCCTATAGTGAGGTCAACAGGTGGTCTAAAAGACACGGTGGTGGACTTTGTGGAAAACCCACACGAAGGAAACGGCTTTGCCTTTGAGGAATACTCAAGCAAAGACCTTATGCATGCCCTTTTAAAGGCAAGGGTCTACTACGATATGCATACCTGCAACCACTCAAAGGAATGGCAGGAGATAATAAAAAGATGCATGAAAAAGGATTTTTCTTGGGAGAGAAGTGCCAGGGAATACGAAAGGATATATTCTACCGCTATAATGCTAAGGAAATATGGTTCTTAGTCTTGAGGAGCTTTTAAGGGTTCTTGAACCTCTTAGAGAGGAAAAGAGAATAGTCTTCACTAACGGATGCTTTGACATAATTCATGCGGGACACG
>JAXSNY010000018.1:0-15744 GCA_037925365.1 Aquificaceae bacterium | reverse complement strand
TGACCCTATAAGGCATGCACTACCCTACCACAAACCCATTGTAAATTACTACCAAAGGATAAGCACCGCAAAAGAGCTATACAGAGCCCTTTCTTGACTGTATAAACTACAAGCCTATATTTATACCAGCTGTGGAGCTTATTACAAGCACTATAACGATTATAGGTGCGGTGGTTGGAGTTGGTGTGTTTTTGATGATGCATATAGATAAGAGACTGGATGCACTCCAAGCTGACATTCAAAGAGTGGATAAAAAGACGGATACCTCAGCAGGGTACTCAATGTGTTAGAAAAGGCTGGTGTTTCTGGCTACACGGTTATAAAGGATGCTTTGGGAAAGGGGGAAAGGGGTATAATGGTTGGTGATGAGCTCACAGATGTGTTTAAAAATAGCTATGTGTTTACAGTTTGTCCAGAAGAGACCGCTTATAAGATAGCAGAGGAGCTTAGACCACTTCTTAAAAAAGTTGGTGGTGCCTGCCTTGTGTCTGATGTTCTTTGGCTTACGCACTGATATAAGGAAAACTTATAATCTGTATCATAATTATTAATGGCATACGCCATATGCGATGCTTATAATATGATGAAAATCTTACTTAGGAGGTGTTTGAAATGGCAACAATAACACCCGATAAGACCCTTGATGCATCAGGTCTCAATTGTCCTCTTCCTGTGCTTAAAACAAAAAAGGCTATTGAGGAGCTTCAATCTGGGCAGATCCTTGAGGTCATAACCACGGACCCAGGTGCAAAGGCGGACATACCAGCCTTTTGCAACAGAACAGGACATCAGCTCCTTGAAACGGTAGAAGAGGGAGGAAAGATTATCTTCTACCTAAAGAAGAAATGAGGAGGGATAAAAATGGCTACAGAAAGGCTTGCTATAATAGCCACAAAGGGTACGCTTGATATGGCGTATCCGCCTTTAATATTAGCCTCAACCGCCGCATCTCTTGGTATAGAAACCGCCATATTCTTTACCTTCTACGGGCTTAATATTATCCACAAAAAGAAAATGCACGAGTTAAAAATAGCCCCCATAGGAAACCCTGCCATGCCCATGGCTTTCCCTCCCTCCATGCAGAACTCTATAACCAATGCCATATCATCCATATTCCCCGGACCACCACAGATTATGGGTATAATCCCTGGCATGACAGACCTTATGAGTTTTATGATGAAAAAGACCATAAAGGAGCATGGCGTAGCGGATATACCTCAGCTTTTAGAGCTTTGTAAGGAGGCGGATGTTAAACTTATAGCTTGCCAGATGACTATGGAACTCTTTGGTTATAAACAAGAAGACCTTATAGATGGTCTTGAACCTCCAGCTGGCGCTGCCACCTTTATGAACTATGTGCTTGAGGCGGACAAACCCATGATAATCTTCGTTTAAGGAGGATAGATATGGCTTACGAAAAGGTGCTTTTCTACATTCTAACAGTGCCCTTCTTTGAGAGGGCGGAGCCAACCACAGGAGAGCTAATCAACCCACAAGCAGGTGCTCCCTTCTTCCTTGCCACTGCGGCTACCACCATGGACTATGAAGTGGAAATGGTTATAACCTCAGAGGCAGGCTTTTTGCTTATGAGAGACAACGCCAAAAAGGTAAAAGTCAGACCGGGAGTGGAGCAAACCATCTACGACTTTATAAAGATGGCAAAGGATGCGGGTGTGAAGATATACCTCTGTGTGCCCTCACTTGACCTGACAGAAATATATAAAAAGGAAGATGTAAACCCCGAGCTCTGCGACGGCATAATAGGCGGTGCTGCCTTCCTTGACAAACTTATGAGTGGCGAGTATGCGGTTCTTACCCTTTAAGGCTTTTTCCACCTCCCCCTTTTTTGAGTATGCATTCATAAGTTTATCCTTATATATACATAAGCAAAATTTAATTGACTTTTATCATGTGTATAATACCTTTATAGAAGGTAGAAACCCTAAGGAGGTTTACCATGGATGGACATATTTATGGATATAACCTTCCCATATCGGAGAAGACCAAGGCGGTGCCTTGGGAAGAGAAGGTCCGTATAGTGGAGGAGGTAAAGTCAGACTTTAGGTTCAAGGAATACATCTTTGGCTGTCTTAACTGCGGTGTTTGCACCGCATCCTGCCCTTCCAATAGGTTCTTTGACTACTCTCCAAGGGAGATAGTTCAAAGGTTCTTGGAAGAGGACGTGGAAGTGCTATATGACATGATGCATGAATATATATGGGCATGCTCTCAGTGCTTTACCTGTTGGATAAGATGTCCCTTTGTGAATAACCCCGGTGGTCTTGTTGCTATAATGAGAGAGGTAGCGGTGCGTAATGCCTTTGAAGCCACAAAAGACCTTCTAAAACCCTACGGAAGGGTTCTTCTCAAGGTTATGACCACAGGAAACCAGCTCTCTGCGGACATGCTCCAGCCAGACTTCTTCCCAGACTGGGGTCCAAAGATGGCGGACAACATGGAAAACCTCAGAGCCAAGAGGCTTGCTATACCCTTTGATGTGGGCAAGTCTGTCAAGACCGCATGGGAGGTCTCTTTGGAGACCGCAATAGAGATGTATACCATATGGAGAGAGACGGGCATCTTTGAGATGCTTGAAAAACTTGACCCAAACCTCTACAACGTTATCATGGACATAGTAGAGGAAAACGAAGAAAGGTATGAGGAGCTTTACGAGGAAGAAGAATAAGCTAACAAGAGGGGTTAATACCCCAAAAAAATCTAAGGAGGTGTAATCATGGCAAAGCACGGCTTTGGACATAACAGCCCAGGAGGCCTTTTGAGATATCCAGAAGAGCCACCCTTCCCACTCAAAGAATATAGTGCCCACTACGACCACATCTTTGAGATGATGGAAGAGCTCGAAGCCAAAGGTGAGATACTCATCCACAGGATTACGGAGGAGCACCAACCCATAGAAGTTTTCACCAGAACTGGAAGGATAAAGACCATCCCCACCAACAAGCTCTGGCATCACAAGTCCTGTGGTCAGTGTGGAAATATACCTGGATATCCTGCCTCTGTCTTCTGGTTTATGAACAAGTTTGGTCTTGACTATCTAAACGAGCCACACCAAACCTCTTGCACCGCATGGAACTATCACGGCTCTGGCACATCCAACCCAGTAGCCTTGGCGGCTGTTTGGCTCAGAAACATGCACCAAGCCTGGAAGACAGGCTACTATCCTCTTATTCACTGTGGAACCTCCTTTGGCTCATACAAGGAAACAAGGGAACAGCTCATAATGAACAAGGAACTAAGGGATGCGGTAAAGCCCATACTCAAAAAGCTCGGAAGGCTCACAGAGGATGGAAGGATAGTTATTCCCCAAGAGGTGGTCCACTATTCTGAATGGGTCCATGCCATGAGATACAGGATAAAGGAGCTTTACGAAAAGGAAGGCAAGGCTAAGGGCATAGACGTCTCCAATGTAAGGGTTGCCATACACAACGCCTGCCACACTTACAAGATGATAGCGGATGACTACCCCTACGACCCAGAGGTCTACAACGGTCAGAGACCTGCGGCTTCTACCGCAGTGGTAAAGGCTCTTGGTGCACAGGTGGTGGACTACTCCACTTGGTATGACTGTTGTGGTTTTGGTTTCAGACACATACTTACCGAAAGGGAATTCACAAGGTCTTTTGCCATACAAAGAAAGCTCAAGGTTATCGCAGAAGAGATAAAGGCAGACCTTATAGTGACTCACGATACAGGTTGCACCACCACCTTTGAGAAGAACCAGTGGATAGGAAAAGCTCACGGTATGTATCACCCTGTGGCGGTCATGTCTGACGTTATGTTCTCAGCACTTGCTTGCGGTGCTCATCCCTTTAAGGTGGTCCAGCTCTACTGGAACTGCTCCAACTACGAGCCTCTCCTTGAGAAGATGGGTATAACCAACTGGAGAGAGCTAAGAAAAGAGTGGGAAGACACCGTTAAATACATAGCAGACCTAGAAAAAGCTGGCAAGTACGACGAACTTATGGAGTTCTTCAAGGAATACGACCTGTATGAGCCTTATAGCAGAACCTCCACGGGTAAACCGAAGGCTTCCGCAACTGCAAATATGCCCCTGTTTAAGTCATAAGCTTTTTCTGGGGGCTCTGCCCCCTTAAGAACAATTAAAGGAGGTTTAACATGGCTAAGAGCGTATTAGTGATAGGTGGCGGTCCCGCAGGACTTGCGGCAGCAAGAGCTTTGGGAAAGCTCGGAGTATCCACCATCCTTGTGGAGAAGGACGGTCAGCTGGGTGGGAACCCCATCAAGAACCATTATCACACACTAATTCCCAGAAAGCTAAAACCCTCCCAGGTGATAGGTCCTTACATAAAGGACGTGGAGCAAAATTCCAATGTAAAGGTGCTTCTTAACACAGAGATAACCGCCTGTGAAGGAGAGCCTGGAGAGTATAGGGTAACCCTTTCCAATGGGGAAAAGCACGAAGTTGGAGCCATCGTGGTTGCCACTGGCTTTGAACACTTTGACCCAAGGAGAAAGGGAGAGCTTGGATACGGGCTTTATCCCGATGTTATCACAAACCTTGAACTGGAGAGAATGTTCTCCCAAGAAGGCAAGCTCTACAGACCATCTAACGGACAGCTTCCTAAGAGGGTTGCCTTTGTCTTCTGTGTGGGCTCAAGGGACAGACAGCTTGGTGTGACAAATGTGCACTGCTGCAGGTATGGCTGTGCCCTCTCTGGTCTGCAGGGTTCTGAAATAAGAGAGCACTATCCAGATGTGGACGTATTCTGCTACTACATGGACGTGAGAACCTACGGCACTTGGGAATATCCCTTCTACTGGGCTCCTCAGGAGCAGTATGGTGTGAGGTATGTAAGGGGTAGGATCGCAGAGATAACCTATAGCCCTGCGGACGGCAGGCTTAGGGTAAAGCATGAGGATACCATCGTGCAAAGACCTGCAGAAGTGCCTATGGACCTTGTGGTGCTTGTGCTTGGAATGGAGCCATCGCCCGGCACAAAGAAGGTGGCAAAGATACTTGGTCTTGCCCAAGACCCCGATAGCCAATTCCTCGTCCCTTCTGAAGAGTCTGGCTCTAACATCATATCCAATAAGCCTGGTATATTCATAGCTGGTGCCTGTAAGGGTCCTATAGACATAGAGTCCTCTCTTTCAGAGGGCGAGGCCGCTGCTGCAGAGGCTGCAGCATTCCTTGGTGCAAAGGTAACAGTATGAAAAAACCGGTTGTTCTTGACGACTTTTTGGTTAGGGACTATCTGATAAAGATACTTGGAGAAGGCGAGGAGTTTGTGCAAGAGTTTTACAAAGACCTCCTCGCCAAGTCTCTCCTTTTCCAGCAGGCTTTTTCCAAAGAAAGGCTACCCTCTCTGACAGAGGAAGACCTTGACCTTGTGCTTGAAAAGATATTCCCTGCAAGAAGAAGAAGACAGAAAATAATCCAAGAAACGGGCGTTGACAAGGTCAAAAGAGCCATAAGCGACCTTCTGTATGGCAAAGCCAAAAGTTGGGAAGAGAGGGTAGAAAAGTTTGTAAGAGAGATAAGGGGTGTGGACAGGAAGTTTGCAAGGGATATAGCCAGCGAGATACTCCACTTTACCTTTCCAGAGGAGTATGTGCTTTGGACCAGCTGGATATGGGACCCAGAGAGCGAAAGCGGTGCAGTGGTTTTTCTGAAGGAAGAGCCACCAAAGAGGAGTATGTATGGAGAGACTTACGAGGAGTTTGAGCTCATATACAAGCAAGTTCAGGAAAAGCTCATAGATTTCGGCATAAAGGTAAAGGGTTATCTCTTTGTGGATATATTCCTTGCCATGATATACGCCACCTATGTGGACTATATGACCCTGTCCACCATGCATAGTGCCAAGGGCTTCTTCCCGCCGGCTGGCGTCATGGCAAGGAGGCTCCTTGGCGTTATAAGAAAGGAAGACCTTTTGGAGGTATAACCATGGCGATACATGAGCGTAGCCTTGTAGAACCAGAGAGAATTTTAAGGAAAGAAAGGCTTGTTGTTGATGGTGTTGACGTCTCTGGAGACTGGAACCTTATAATCCTGCCCAGGGTTATAAACGACTACGACCTGGATTTTGCCAAAGAAGTTATAAACTCTCCAGATGGCAAGACCATAAACCAGTGCTATCAGTGCTCTTACTGCACTGCCTCATGCCCTGTCCATAACTATTGGGATGAGAGATACAACCCCAGGCACTTTATATACTTGGCAAGGCTTGGTATGATAGATGAACTCCAAAAGCGTGCGGATGTAATGTGGAGATGTGTATCCTGCCACAAATGCACCCACAGATGTCCAAAGGGCGTGCTCGTGGAAGAGGTCCTAAAAGCCATACTTAGAACCATGGCAAAGAAGGGGCTTATAGAGGAGTATCCTTCCAAGAAGTTTGATAAGTTCTTTACAGAGTCTGTGCTTGAATATGGAAGAATAGAGGATGGAGAGCTTCTCTTTGGATGGATAGAAAAGCAAGGATACAAGGTTTTCAAAGACCCCATACTCAAAAAGCCCATACCCTTCATAGGTGAAACCCCCGAGTGGCTCAAACAGTTGACTATGAAGCCTATCAAGTCCATGAACATAGACTTTTTAGTTCTCAACGCCAAGCACATGCTTTTCCATCCAAGAACAAAGAATTGGAGCAGGTTCAAGCAGGTCCTGCGTAAAGTTATGCAGGAAGAAGGTGCATTACATTAAGGAGGTTTAAGATGGGTGTGATAGGAAAAAGAGTTGCCTATTATCCAGGCTGTTCCCTTGAGGGTGCAGCAAGGTCTTATGATGTTTCCACAAGGATAGTAGCAAAGGAGCTTGGTCTTGAGCTTGACTATCTTGAGGACTACAATTGCTGTGGTGCTATGGAGTCCAAAAATGTCACCTTTATGGGCACAATGCTCCTAAATGCCAGAAACATGTCCTTGGCAAGAAAGCAGGGACATAATGTAATAGTAGCTCCCTGTAATGGATGCTCCTTTTCCCTTCAGAGAGCAGAATATTTCCTTGAGACAGACAAGGCGGTTTATGATAAGGTTAACGCACTTCTTAGAGAAGGTGGTGTTGACCCCCTTGACCAAATACCTCAAACCTATCACATACTTGAGTGGTTCTACCATGAAGCTGGTCCACAGAAGGTCAAGGAAAAAACAAGGAAGCCTTTGAGAGGTCTTAAGGTGGCAAACTACTACGGATGCCTATACACAAGACCACACTTCTATGCAAGAACCTACGCACACGCAGGCGGTCAGGATGAAGATGCAAGACCAAGAAAGAGGGAAACCGCCGATGACGACGAACATCCATACTATATGAACGCCCTCCTTGAGGCTGCTGGTGCTACAAGCGTGGAGTTTGAACCCATGCATACCCAGTGCTGTGGAGGTCCTCACTCGCTCTCTGATGAGATGGTCTCTGAAAAGTTCGTGATGATGATACTGCAGACTGCCAAACGCAACGGTGCGGACATAATAGCGACCGAGTGTCCCCTCTGCCATGCATCCCTTGAAATGTATCGCCACAGGCTTATGATGAAGGGTGTGCCCGATGTGGATGTGCCTGCTGCCTACTTTACACAGCTTCTTGGACTCGCCTTTGGCTACACTGCAAACGATGTAAAGCTCAAGGACAACCTTTCAGACCCCTTACCAGTACTCAAAAGATTGGGACTTGCCTAAGAGGGTGAAAGATGGGTGTGGTGCAGGAGCTGGAAAGCGGGAACGAGTGGGAATATAATGGTTGTGTTGTGCCTCTTGACCTTTATTATGAGATAGAGACCCAGACCTGGCTTAAGGTCAATGAGGATGGAACGGTCACCATGGGTCTTACAGATGTGGGTCAAGTAAGGGCTGGAAGGCTCCTGCACGCCCGTATCAAAAATGTGGGCAAAGTGATTCAGAAGGGTAAACCTGTGGCATCTCTTGAGAGTGGAAAGTGGGCAGGACCAATAAACGCCCTTGTAGAAGGTGAGGTAGTGGAAAGAAACGAGAAAGTCCTTGAACAGCCTGATATAATAAACTACGACCCATACGGTGAGGGTTGGATAGTAAAGATGAAGCCAGTGAACTTGCAAAGAGATATAAGGGAGCTCCTCTATGGTAAAGAAGCCATAGAGGAAATGAGAAAATACATTGATGAATGGGATATAATCTGTATGAGGTGCACATAATGGCTGCCAAGGATAAGCATGTTATACTGCTTGTTTCTCAGTGGTGTGCTACTTGTCCAGATGCGGACGCCTTGTGGAGAAAACTTCAGACCGAGTATGGCTTTAAATACGAGGTGCTGGATGTGGCTCAACCAGAGGGCAGGATGTGGGCAAAGAAGCTCATAGTAAGGGCTGTACCCTCCACTATAATAGACGGTAAGCTGACCTTTGTAGGTGTTCCGAATGAGATGGAGGCCAGGAGGGCAATAGAGTCATGAAGGTTGTAATCCTTATGACAAGCGGACCGAGAACGCCTTGGAGATGTGCGTCACCCTTTTACATAGCAGCTCTAATGTCTGCAAACGAGGCGGAGGTGGAAGTTTTCTTTAATATGGACGGGACAAAGCTACTAAAAAAGGGTGTGGCAGAGAGGCTACTTCCTGCAGAACCTAACTGCCTTTCTCCTAACGGCAAGAAACTGAAAACAGTTTATGATTTTATGAAGGATGCCAAACAGGCAGGGGTAAAATTCTACTCTTGCAAGCAGGCTATAGATTCTATGGGTTATAAGCCCGAAGACCTTATACCTGAGCTGGATGGGGTATTTCCCGCCAGCGAGTTTGCCCTTAGGGCTATGGAAGCAGATAAGGTGCTAACCTTTTAAAATTTCTATAAAGGAGGGTAAAGCATGGCAACAGTCAACGGATGCAACATACCCGAAGACCTTCTTTATGACGTGGACCCAGAGGCTAACGCCTTCACCTGGGCAAAGGACAACGGAGACGGCACCTTCACGGTGGGTCTCACCTCTGTGGCAGCTGCCATGGCAGGAAGGCTTGTGGCCTACACGCCAAAAAAGGCTGGCAAGGTCATAGAAAGACGCAAGAGCATAGCAACCATTGAGAGCGGTAAATGGGTGGGTCCAGTTCCTACGCCTCTAACTGGAGAAATAGTGGAGATAAACGAAGCCCTCAAAGGCAACCCAGCCCTTGCAAACGATGACCCTTACGGAGCAGGATGGATAGCAAAGATAAAGCCCAACAATCCCGAGGAAATTAACAGCCTTCTAAGAGGTCAGGCGGCGGTGGACGCCCTCACAAAGGTTATAAACGAGAAGGGTATAAAGTGCGGATAATGGATTTGAGGGGGGCAAGCCTGCTCCCTTCCCTTGAAGATACAGAGCTTGACAAGGAGCTTCTTGAAGAGCTATCCGAAGGTTTCCAGATAAAGCTTAGAAACTTTGGCAAGGATATATTCTTCCATAGCCCCGGGTTTAAGCACTACGAGGTAGATGACTTTTCCATAAAGACAGGTCCAAAGTTTGTGGATATCTCCATAACCGGCAGAAATTGTGAGCTTATGTGTGACCATTGTGCCTCTAAGATACTTTGGCACATGATACCGGCTACAACCCCTGAAGAACTTTGGAGGGTGGCACAGGAGCTGAAAGAAAAGGGCGTGGATGGGCTTCTTATATCTGGAGGCTCTAACAGGGATGGTGTGGTGGAGCTGTATACCTTCTTGAATACTATGAAAAGGATAAAAGAAGAGCTTGGTATGTTCGTAAGCTGTCATGTGGGTTTGGTAGACAAAGAGCTCGCAGAGGGCCTAAAGGAGGCTCGGATGGATGCGGTTCTTCTTGATATCATAGGTGATGACCAAACCATAGCGGAGGTATACAAGCTACCTCACAAGAGCGTTAAAGACTACGAGGAGTCTTTGAGGCTTCTTAAAGAGGCAGGACACAACATAGTTCCGCACGTGATAATAGGACTTCACTACGGACAAATAAAAGGTGAATACAGAGCCATAGACATGATAGCCAACTTTGACCCCTCCGCCCTTGTTATGGTGGTGGTTATGCCCTACTATGGTAAAGCCCGTTTTCAGCTTCTACCTCCACCAAAGCCGGAAGAGAGTGCCAAGGTAATACTTCATGCCAGAAAAGCACTGCCAAGTAAACCTGTGGTTATAGGTTGTGCAAGGCCTGCAGGTCCAGAAAGGGTGAAGTTTGACCTGTATGCCCTTCATGCGGGGGTGAACGGTATAACCTTCCCAGCGGAAGGCATTTTTACCTATGCACAAAGTCTAGGATTGAGACCGGTGGTGTCACCAAACTGTTGCTCTACTGTCTTTTTGCACTAAATTTAAAAGCCATGAAAGTCTTTGATATAGACACCGCAAGAGAGCTTATAACAGTTATAAAACCCATAGTTGAGGACATAAATTCAAAGAGAGAAGAGCTATACTCCTGCCTCCTGAGGCTTGAAGAGGAGACGGATAATCTAGAAAAGCTCTATCTTCAAAGCCACTTGAAGGATTTGGATATGGATATACGAAGGCTCTTCCAAAAGATAGAGGCACTGGGTGGTGTGATAAAGGGCATAGACCCCATCCTTGTGGACTTTCTCTCCTTTCATCAAAATCGCTACATATGGCTTTGTTGGAAAGAAGACGAAGACACACTCATGTATTGGCACGAGCTTGATGAAGGTTTTGCGGGCAGAAAACCCATTGAATTACTTTACGAATGAAAATCCATATAGACCTTTGAGGGCGTAGCCCCTCTTTGCCCCTGATATTTACCCCTGTATGGTTTTTCCGCCCTTTTGTCTAACCTTGCCAGAACTATCTGGCATATGCGTATGCCTTTGTATATGCGTATGGGGCAGTTGTTGGCGTTGTATAGCTCAAGGGTTATCTGTCCTTCAAAGCCTGCGTCCACCCAGCCAGCGTTTTCTATAAAAAGCCCAAGCCTTCCCAGAGAAGACCTACCTTCCACAAAGGCGGTAATATCCTCCGGAAGTTTTATGTATTCCTCTGTGGTTGCCAAAAGGAAAGCCTTTGATGGTATAAGAATTCCTTCCTCGGGTATGTTTATCTTCTCCACTGGTATATGTTCGCTTTTGAGGTCTATGCACTCAGACCTATAGAAGAGAAGCTCTCCGCCTAAGGTGAGGTCTATGGAGGATGCTTGGATGTTTTCTTCCTTGTATGGCTCTATTACAAGCCTGCCTCTCTTTATAAGCTCCTTGATACTTCTGTCGCTCAGTATCATGGCAAGGTGTGGGGGTGGAGGGACTCGAACCCTCACGGCTCATCGCCGGCGGATTTTAAGTCCGCTGCGTCTGCCAGTTCCGCCACACCCCCTGCGGATATAAATTATAATATTTCTCGCAGAGTTATGAGCTACTGGCGAGGTATAATACACAAATATAAGGAGTTTTTACCTGTAAGCGAAAAAACACCTATAATAACATTGTGTGAAGGAAATACTCCCTTAATTTATGCAGAGAACTTGGCGAGGGCTATAGGCTTTAAAGGAGATATATTTCTCAAATACGAAGGTCTGAACCCTACAGGCTCTTTTAAAGACAGGGGCATGACAGTAGCCATATCCAAGGCGGTGGAGACAGGAAAAAAAGCGGTAATATGCGCCTCAACGGGCAATACCTCTGCATCTGCAGCAGCCTATGCAGCGAAGGCTGGGCTAAAAGCCTTTGTCCTTCTTCCAAAGGGAGCTGTAGCCCTTGGCAAGCTCTCCCAGGCGGTCATATACGGTGCAAGGGTGATAGCTATTCAAGGAAACTTTGACGATGCTCTATATATTGTGAGGAAAATAGGAGAGCTTCTGCCTGTAGAGATAGTGAACTCGGTTAACCCCTATAGGATAGAGGGACAGAAAACGGGAGCCTTTGAGATATGTGATGCTCTTGGTAGAGCACCAGACTATCACTTTATTCCTGTGGGGAATGCAGGAAATATAACTGCCTACTGGAAAGGGTATAAGGAATATTATCAAGTGGGTAAAATAAACAACCTTCCTAAGATGATGGGTTGGCAGGCGGAAGGCTCCGCCCCCATAGTAAAAGGCTACCCTATAAAGAACCCACAGACAATAGCTACTGCCATAAGGATTGGCAACCCTTATAGTTGGCAACCCGCCCTTCAAGCAGTGCATGAGTCTGGCGGATTAATAGATGCGGTAAGCGATGATGAAATACTCTATGCATACAAGCTAACTGCCTCAACAGAAGGCATATTCTGCGAGCCTGCATCTGCTGCGTCTGTCGCAGGACTTATAAAACTCACCAGAGAAGGCTTTTTCAAAGGTGGAGAAACGGTAGTATGCACCCTCACTGGAAACGGCTTAAAGGACCCAGATACCGCTATAAAGGTATGCGAAGAGCCCATAACACTTCCACCAGATGTGGATAAAGTAGTAGAAGTTATAAGTCTATGAAGGTCATAAAACTCACAAGGAGCAATCTTGATAAAGTGACCGATGCCCTTGAAGAGGGTAAGATAGTTTGCTTTCCCACAGATACCATTTATGGACTTTTGGTAAAAGCCAATGACAGTTCCGCTATAGAAAGGCTATACTCTACAAGAAGACCTTCTAACAGACCCTTTTTGATGCTTATAGATGGCACGTATTGGCTTAAGGATCTTGGAGTTATATATAGACCTATCCATGAAAGGCTTATGAACATGTTTAATGCCACGTTTATTTTCTACAAAAAGAATACTTTTCCACTCTATCTTACACGTGGTAGAAAAAGCCTTGCGGTAAGAATACCCCCCTTTGATAGCTATGTTTATGAGCTTCTTGAATATTTAAAGGTTCCTGTGGTAGCACCCAGTGCAAACCCAGAGGGTCAAAAGCCAGCGACCACCATAAAAGAAGCCATAGAATACTTTGGAGATAAGGTTGACCTTTATGTGGACGGTGGCGTAAGAAAGGGCAAACCCTCAACCATAGTAAGAGCTCTATACCCCAAGGGTCTTAGGCTCATAAGAGAGGGAAACATACCCTTTAAAAAAATACTCCAAGCCTACAAGGAGCTAAGGACTACCTTTTCCGCCTTGCCTGAAGACGCTCCTTTAGGGTCTTCCTTTTTGGACCTTTTTGACCCTGATCTGCCTTTCCCTCCGCTCCGCTGAAGACTGCCATGCTTAGGAGCTTGTCCCTTTCTTGCTCTTCCCTTTTTAGCTCTTCTTGAACCTCCTCTTGGGTTCTTACCTGCATGTGCATTATATCCGATATGGTCCTTTCTCTGAACCTTGATAGCATATCCTCAAATAGGTAGAAGGCTTCCTTTTTGTATTCCACCAATGGGTCTTTAGAGGCATAACCCCTTAGGTATATGCTCTCCCTAAGTCTGTCCATGGTATGCAGGTGCTCTCTCCAAAGTTGGTCAAGGTTTGATAGCATGAGAATTTTCGCAAGTTCCCTGAAAACTCCCTCTCCGAGTTCTTCTTTCCTCTGAAAGAGGGTTTCAAGGACCCTTTGGGAGAGCTTTTCTATAAGCTCTTCCTTGTCCCTTGCACTAGGTATGTCTATGTCCCTGCCTATAAGCTCTTTTAGGTAATCCCTTAGGGGTTCAGGCTCCCAAAGCTCCGGCTCTTCTTCCCTTATGAGCTCTTCCACCCTTTGGGCTACAAGGTCGTAGACAAACTCTTGCAGGTATTCTTCAAGCCCTTTAGACTCAAGAAGGTCTCTCCTTATGGCGTAAACGGTGAGCCTCTGGGTGTTCATCACCATATCATACTCAAGGAGCCTCTTTCTTATCTGGAAGTTCTGGGCTTCTACCCTCTTTTGTGCGTTTTGTATAGCCTTGGTAACCATACCGCTCTCTATGGGCTCTCCCTTGGGAATCTTGAGTATCTCCATGAGCTTCTTTACCCTGTCGCCACCGAATATTCTCATGAGGTCATCTTCCAAAGAAAGCACGAAGCGGGACTCACCGGGGTCTCCCTGCCTTCCTGCTCTACCTCTGAGCTGGTTGTCTATCCTCCGGGATTCGTGTCTTTCTGTGCCTATAACCAGAAGACCACCCAAATCCACCACCTTTTTCTTTTCCTCCTCTGTTATCCTGTATGCTTTCTCTAAGGCTTCCTTCCATTCCTCTTCTGTGGCTTCTTCTGGGGCTTTGTCTTTTGCCCTTAGCATCTCCCTTGCCAAATACTCTGGGTTTCCTCCAAGAAGTATGTCCGTTCCTCTTCCTGCCATGTTGGTGGATATGGTGACAGAACCAAGTCTTCCTGCCTGAGCTATTATCTCCGCCTCTTTCTCATGCTGCTTGGCGTTTAGCACGTTGTGAGGTATCTTCTCCTTTTGCAGAAGCCTTGAAAGATGCTCCGAGTCCTCTATGGAAACAGTTCCCACCAGTATAGGTCTTCCCTTCGCATGCTCTTGTTTGATAAGGTCTACCACCGCCTGCCACTTTTCTTCCTTTGTTTTGTAAACGAGGTCTGGATGGTCCTTTCTTCTCATGGGTCTGTGGGTTGGGACTACCACCACCTCAAGACCGTATATTTCCTTGAACTCAAGGGCTTCCGTCTCGGCGGTTCCCGTCATGCCAGAGAGCTTTGTGTAGAGCTTGAAGTAGTTCTGGAAGGTGATGCTGGCAAGAGTTTGGTTTTCCTGCTGTATGGGAACACCCTCTTTTACCTCTATAGCCTGATGAAGACCATCGCTCCAACGCCTACCCGGAAGCACCCTTCCAGTGAACTCATCCACTATGAGAACCTCGTTGTCTCTTATTATGTAATGCACATCCCTTTTAAAGAGGGTGTGGGCTCTGAGGGCTTGGTTTACCGCATGGAGGAGGTCTATGTTCCTTATATCGTATAGGTTTTCTACACCAAGGAGTTCCTCCAACTTCCTTATGCCCTGCTCTGTGAGCTGGACAGTTCTATTTTTCTCATCTACCGTAAAGTCCTCGTCTTTTGTGAGCTTCCTCACCACCTCATCCGCCCTGTAATACACAGATGTATCCATCTCCGCAGGACCTGAGATGATAAGAGGAGTTCTCGCCTCATCTATGAGTATGGAGTCCACCTCGTCCACTATGGCAAAGTTGTGCCCCTTTACCTGCACTATCTCCTCAAGAGAAAAAGCCATATTATCCCTAAGGTAGTCAAAGCCAAACTCGTTGTTAGTGCCATAGGTTATACTGCACTCATATGCTTGTCTTCTTGTGCAAGAGGTTAGCTTAGTATAGAAAGCCTTTTTTGCTTGAACGTTTATGATGTCCGAGGGTAGAGTTTCCTCAAAGTAGCCCTGTGGCCAAACCCTCCAATCTTCTTCTATAGCCCTCTGTGCCAGCTCTGGGTCTGCCCATTCTACCCTGTAGGAGCTATAGTCAGAGTTTATAACACCCACATCAAGCCCAAGGAAAAGATACAAGCCACCCATCCATTGAGCGTCCCTTCTGGCAAGGTAGTCGTTGACGGTAACCACATGAACCCCCTCCTCGGTCATGGCGTTTACCACCACTGCAGAGGTAGCCACTAAAGTTTTACCCTCACCTGTTTTCATCTCCGCTATCTTACCCTCATGAAGCACAAGCCCACCAATGAGCTGAACGTCAAAAAATCTAAGCCCAAGAGCCCTTTTACCTGCCTCCCTTACAAGGGCAAAGGCAAGCTCCACCTCTGGAATTATCTCACCCTTTATTATTTTCTCCCTTAGTGCCTCATCCTGCAATATCTTTTGCCTTAAGTCTTGTGCCATAAGCCTTATCTCTTTGTTTGAGAGTTGGTCAAGCTCTCTTTCCTTTTGTGTTATCCTTTGGACCACTTTTCTTAGCCTCTTGACTTCTCTCTCGCT
>JAXSNY010000017.1:0-15849 GCA_037925365.1 Aquificaceae bacterium | reverse complement strand
TAACCACGCTCTCTGGGAGCCTTATATCCCTTATAAGCACATCCTCAAGTATTAAGTATCTTCTTGTAAGTTGCTCGCTCACCTCCCTTTTTATCTTCTCTTGCAGTTTTTGTCTTTCTTGATAAACCACAGAGCTTTCCATCTCCGCTATAGCGTCCCTTACAGAAGTTCTCACTATCTGCTTTATTATTTTCTCCTCATAGTCAGGTCCGTATTCTCTTATAAGCTCTGGGGCTTTGTTAGCGTCAACTCTATAAAGCACCGCCACATCCATATTAACAGGCAAGCCGTCCTTAGAAAGACTGCTTATAGGGTTTTGCTTTTCTTTTGTAAACTCCACAGCCCTTGTCCTTATCTCTATCTTTTCCACTGTCTGCAAAAGAGGAATTCTAATGTGAAGTCCCTCCCTTAGCGGCACTGGGTCAATTTTTCCTAAGGTTCTCTTTACACCCACAAAGCCAGACTGGACTATCACCAAAGGGTTGCCAGCGAGAATTAGAAAAAAAAGAACTCCAAGGAAAACCCCAAAGTATCCCAAGGACTTAAGCCCTTCAAGTTGTGAGCTTTTCATTTTTAACCTCTTCCCGAAAAGAAATTATAATTTAAGTTCGTATATGATTACACAGGACAGTTTAAAGGACGCATTACGGAAAAACAAGCTAAAAAGCGAAATCTTTGGAAATCTTGAATACCTAAGGTTCACCGACGACTTTAAGGATATCCCACGTGGCACTGCTCTTTTCAAGGACATGGTAATATGGGGCTATCCTCATATAGGTAGGATATTCCAGCTTTCCACTGGTATTCCTGAGCAGTTTTCTGCTCCCTTTTGGGTTGAAGAGAAGGTTGATGGATACAATGTGAGAGTTTTTATGCACCAAGGAGAAATCTACGCCCTCACAAGAGGCGGGTATGTTTGTGCCTTTACCACGGATAGGGTTCTTGATTTCGTAGAACCTGCCTTTTTTGAAGACAACCCCGACCTTGTGCTGTGTATGGAAGTGGCAGGGCCGGAAAACCCTTACGTAGAAGAGAGCCCTCCCTATGTAAAGGAAGATGTTAAGTTCTTCCTCTTTGATATAATGCAAAAAAACCGTCAAGCTTTCCTGCCCTACAGGGAAAAGCTAAGGCTTATTGAAAAATACAACCTTCCAAGCGTAGAGCGGTATGGACTGTACACTCCAGAGCAGATAGAAGAGCTCAAAGCTCTCCTCAGAAGACTAAATGAGGAAAAAAGGGAAGGCGTGGTTCTAAAGGAAGACTCAGAAAGGGATAAAAGAGCAAAGTATATTACCAGCTACGCCAATCTTAACGATATAAGGATTACATCTCTCAATATGCTCGGAATTCCTGCAGACTACTACACCAACAGGCTATTAAGGCTCGCCTTGTTTATAGAAGAGGAAGGGGTAGAAAAAACTCAAGAGCTTTTCAGAGAGCTTGGAGAAGCCTTTTTGAGTGGTCTTTTTCAAGCATGTAAAATGGCAAGGGAAGAAGGCAAAGTCCATAGGGTATTTAGATGTAGGTTCAGAAAAAGGGAAAACGCTCTTATATTCATGGAGCAGATGAAACATGCATCCGTCCACATACAGGTAAACCAGCTATCACTAAGGCAAGAAGGAAAGTTTTGGCTTTTGGAGTTTGAAAAGGTTTTCCTTAACATGACAGGGCTCTTGGGACATCTTCTGAGGGGTGGTTCTCTTATAGATTAGGTTCTAAGGGTGTAGCTTTCAAGTATTACTCTAAAACTCCTTGGGTCTATGAGCTTTATGCCCACTTTGTCTGCCCAGTTTCTGAGCCCCTCATCACCAGACACAAGGATACCATCAAGCTCGTAGGCAAGCAAAAGCACATCAAGGTCTTCCTTGCTGTCTATTATGCCAGTCCTCAGAGCCTCTCTGTATTTTTCCCTGAGCTTGTTTATGAGTTTTCCCACATCCTCCTGTGTAAGTCTTCCAGCCTCTTTTGTATGCTCTTCCGCTATCCTTAGTCCCTTGTTTATCCTGTACCGCACCTCCTCTATGAACTCATAGAGAAACTCTGCAGGAACCATGAGGTTAAACCTCCTTGGAGAGCGAATCCTTACCGCAAGCTCAAACTTGGGCTTAAGGCTTCCCAGTTCCACCATTTTGTTGAACTCTTCGTAGACGGAGGTGGGCATGTAGAACTGTGCCTTGCTATGAGAAGCGAGGGTTATGAAGTTCTCTATAGCTCCCAACTGGTCTCTCTCAAACTGTGTGTAAATGTCAGGGTTAGTAAATAAGCTTGTATCCAGAACAAAAATTTCCATCCTTGAATAATTATAGGGCATCACTCTTTGTCATGTATTCTTGTACTGCGGACCTTACCACATGGTATGGCACTTCAAGACTCGTCCATATCTTAAAGCTCTCCATACCCTGATACAAAAGCATATCAAGACCATCTTGATAGAGGCATCCTCTTTCCCTTGCAGACTTGAGAAGCGGGGTATCCTTGTAGATTATGTCCATAACTCTGTGCCTTGGGTTAAGTTTCTTGTAGTCAAATATGGGAGGGTCTTCTTCCTTTAAACCTAAGGATGTGGTGTTTACGATAAGCTCCACCTCTTCTAAAACATCCTCTGGCCTTTTAATGTGAAAACATCCAAACTCTTCACATAGCTTTCTTGCCCTTTCCTCTGTTCTGTTCCATAGAAAAACCTCAGCTCTCTCAGGCCTCAGGGCATACAGCACCGCCCTTGCGGAACCACCCGCACCAAGCACCAAGACTTTTAGGTTTCTAAGCTGGGGCGTCAATTTCTTTACAGCCTTCAGAAAACCCACCCAGTCTGTATTGTAGGCATACACACCCTCTTCTGTAATCTTGAGTGTGTTGGCTGAACCTATAGCTTGTGCGTGGCTGTCTATGAAGTCAGAAAGTTCAAGGGCTTTCTCCTTGTGGGGAAGCGTTATGTTAACGCCCTTTATACCAAGAGCTTTCAAGCCTCTAAAGGCAGTCTCAAACTCTTCAGGTTTCACTTCAAAGGGAACATAGACCGCATTTATAGAGAAATGCTCAAAGGCCTTGTTCTGAAAAACTGGGGAAAGGGAATGTTTTACCGGGTAACCCAGTATGCCATAGACTTGAGTTTTTCCGTCAAGGGTCATCCAATCTGATACTTGGGTTGGAGTATTTCTACCCTTTTGACCCAGCTCAGATTGCCCTTAATGGCCATATCCACCACATTTTTAACGCTCACATCCACTATCGGGCAGTCGGTGCATCCACCCTCAAACTGAAGGTAAACCTCGCCTTCCCTTATGTCCACCACCTTTAGGTCTCCGTGGTGCTCCTTAAGGGCTGGCCTAATCCTTTCTAGTATTTCTTCCACTTCTCTAAACTCCTTCTCTTCCATCTTTAATCCTCCAGCTGTCTGTATAAATCTTGTATCTCCTGCCAGAGATTTCCCTGAGCTTCATCATCTAAATCCATCAACCTGCAAAAGCCCTTAAGGGTGAGCTTGTCTACTACCACGTCCTCTATGTCTTCCTCTATAAGCACACTATAGCCATATTTCATAAGCACATCCCTCGCCTGTGGAAGGTTCCTAAGAAGCTCCATCAGGTTTGTGTCTAATGTTATTCTCTCCCTCATGTTTCCTTTACTTTTTTAACAAAAAGATGATACTCACCATCCTCTTCATAAAGACCAAGAAATTCCTGACCTGTTGCCTTGCACCATGCGGGTATGTCCTCCACCACGCCAGGGTCGTCTGCTACCAATTCAAGCACCTGACCTACCTGCATGGTTTTTATCACCTTTGCGGTCTCCGCCACAGGCACGGGGCAGAAGGTTCCCACTACATCGTGCACCACGTCTGGCTTTATGTTTTCAAGCTCCATGTTTTGCTCCTTGTATATTGTATATTTTAAGGGATTGAACCAGCTCTTCCTCCATTGGCTCTCCCCAAAGGGTAAACTCGCTATCTCTTAGGTTTAGGACCACCTCGCAGGGTTCCCTCTTGGAATACCTTGCAATAAGGTCCGCCACGAGTTTTCTCTCTTCCTCTCTTAGGCTACCCTTTATGAGGGCAAATGTCCCCTTCAGGTCCTTTCTGTATGCATGGTCATACCTGTTCCTAAAGCCCTGAAGGAACCTTACCTCACCCTCGTTCCTTGCCACGATGAGCTTGGCACCAGAGGGAAGTCTAAAGTGCCTCCCCACAGAAAAAAGCACCAAGTCGTCCTTGGTTATTAAGCCTTCTATACTTAGGGCTTCTCTGAACCTGTAGGCGTAGTTTTCATCCGTAAGGTAGCAACAACCACCGGCAGGCTGTTCGTAGTCAATGCCATACCTCTTTGCTAGTGCTATCTGCTTTTTCCTACCTCTTCCACTCATGGCTAACAGCTTTCCTCTGTCTACCCACCCAAGCTTTTCAGGTATAGTTTCCGGAAGCAGTTTTGCAGAAAGGGGTCGGAGTATATATCCTTCAAGCCCGGCTTCTTTCTCTATAAGCATAAGCCTTTCGTAGGTTTGGCTCATAGGTCTTTGACCGAGCACCTCACCGGTTATAACGAAGTGATAATCTTCTTTCTCCATAATCTCCTTAGCCTTTTTGAGCATAAATATTCTACAGTCTACACAGGGGTTTACGTTTTTGCCGTATCCATATTTTGGATTGAGAATTATTTCAAAGTATTCTTCGGATATATCCACTATCTCTATGGGAACTTGAAGCTGGGCTGCTGCCCTGAGAGCAGGGTTAACATAGTGCGACCCGTCCTCTCTCTTCAGGCCAAGGCGTCTTTTATGCTCAGTGATACAAAAACCTGTATAAAGGTGCAGAGCTTTAACTTCAACACCTTGGTCCTGAAGGAGGCGGACCGCTAAAGAGCTGTCCAGCCCTCCAGAAAAAAGAGCAACAGCCCGCACTTTCATGTGGATAGAAACTCAAACTCTCTGCTTTCTTCCTCTTCCTCTTCGTAGCAGTCAGGTATACGCGTAGCCTCTTCTATTCTTTCCTGCTTGAGAAGGTAGTCCTTTATAGCCACATGCAGTGTTTCAAGCCCAAGATTTGTGCAGTGTATCTTCTGCGGGGGAAGACCACCAAGCTCGTCAAAGATGTCCTTGTATGTGAGGTTTAGAGCGTAGCTTATAGGCTTTCCTTTTATCATCTCCGTAAGTTGAGAGGAAACCGCTATGGCAGAGCCACAGCCAAAGGTTTTAAACCTAACATCCTCTATAACATCGTTCTCTGGGTTGACCTTGAGGGTAAACAGCATGGCGTCGCCACAGGCTGGATTGCCACACTGCCCTATGGCATTGGCATCTTCAAGCACTCCCACGTTCCGTGGGTTCAAAAAGTGGTCAAGCACCTTCTCGCTATATTCAAACATCTTAACACCTCCTTAACATTGATGAAATAAAATATGACAGTTTTGACCGAAGTTGCTATGACCTTTATCAAAGATATGGCTTACATATATTTTTCCACAAGCCACTTGAAAGTCTTGCTAAGCCTATGGTCATCCTCAAGCTCAAGAAACTCTTTAACTTTTACCTTGCTTGCAAAAAGCCTTGAGTGGTGCACTGGCACCATATTGTCCTGTGTGCCATGAAACACATAAAGCTCGTAGGACAGCTCCGAGGGAAAGTCCACCTCACCATCCCTTATTATCTCATAGCCCCTTTGAAGTATGTCCACCGCAAAGTCCTTGTGTATGGTTATCTCAAATCCTGTTTCACACTCTGTAAAGCTAAGCTCTTCCCTGCCCTCCAGCCAGCTCTTGCATCTGTCTTCTCCCACTTCCCTTAGGGTAAGCCACAAAGTGGAGTAAGAGGGAGCAAAGAGGAAAACCCTACTTACCTTTTCAGGCTTGTAGAACTTAAGGTAGTTAAGGGACACATACCCACCGTGGGAGCTTCCAGAGAGCCAAAGGATGGAGAACTTCTGAGAAAAGCCCTTTACGAGGGCATCCAATACCTCAAGAACTTTGCTTGTGGTAGTTGTTTGATAGTCCATATCCATGGCAAAGAGGGAAAACCTGCCTTGCAAACTCCTCTCTCTTAGAATGCTTACCTTAGTGCCTTTTATATCACTGGCAAATCCATGAAGGTGTATTAAAATAACCTCAGAGTTGGTAGGCTCATAAATGAACATAAGAGAAATTATAGAGGATTTAGAGACAAGAAGAAAGGTCTTTCACCTTTTTGCCTTGAGCCTTTGGCTTTTGCCTTTGAACTATTTTCCAAGCATTATAACCCTGCTGATTTTTGTCCTTGTGATAGGGTTAAATTTGATAACTGTCTTGGGCGTTGGCAAGGAAAGGTTGGCTTTTTACTATAGGTTTGTTTACAAACTTGAAAGAGAGAAAAACTACTCAAGACCGGGCATACAGGCTCTGTGGGCAAACCTTGGGATATTCATGGTCTTTCTGCTCTTTGGAAAAGAGCCTGCTATGGTATCTGTTGTAGTGCTTGCAGTGGGAGACGCCTTTGCCAGCGTGGTAGGAATAAGATACGGTAAAACAAAGGTGGGAAATAAGAGCCTTGAAGGAACTATAGCCTTTTTACTTTCAACCTTTTTGGTCCTTTTGCCTTTCTTAGGTTTGTGGAAGGCTTTTTTGATATGTTCATTTTCTGCAATTGTTGAGGCTTTGCCAATTAGTGTTGATGACAACCTTAGCGTGCCACTCGTAGCTGGTGTGTTATACTATATGTTATGAAGATAAAAGTAGAAAACTTAGCAAGAATAATGTCTGCAGAAATAGAAATAAAGCCTCTAACTGTATTTCTTGGAAAAAATAACACTAATAAGAGTTATCTATCTTATGTGGTTTATGGTGTTTATAGATATATGGCGGAAGTATTGATGGAGTTTTTAAAAGGACAAGATGCGAGAAAATTGGATAAGATAGGTGTCAAGCATCCAGATTTAGTTAGAATACTACAAGAAAGGATAGAGAAAATGTTTAGAAGTGAAAGTTTTAGCTCATTTAAACTTGACATAGAATTTTCAGAGGAAGAAAGTGAGATGATAAACAAGATTATAGATAATATGTTAGTCATAAGAAAACAGGAGGGAAATGATAAATCTTTATCTATGACTTTAATTAGGAGCTTTTTAGAGTTAATAAACACTTGGGTAGACGTTTTTTATTTTCCTGCAAGTAGAACTGGATTTGTCTTAGCTTTGGATGCTCTTGTAATAGGTGTTCTCAGAGAAAGGTATGAAGGGAAGTATTATGAAAAACTAACTGAGCCAGTAGTGGATTTTATCGCTGATTTTTATAGAATAAAGTCTCAATCTGAAGACCTTAGAGGCTTGAGTAGTGAAAAGGAATTACTCAGAAAATTAAGTGATATGATAGACGGAGAAATATGGATAGATAAAAACACAAAACAACTACTATACAACCCAAAAGGCATTAGGGGACAGAAAAAGATAGAAATGCATCTCGTTTCTTCTTCTATTGCGGAGTTAGCTCCGATATACGTTTTCCTTGCAAACATTGAAAAACTTGAAAACCACGTTTTTATAATAGAAGAGCCTGAAGCACACTTGCATGTGGAGAACCAAATCAGGATAACAGAGCTAATAGTTAGCATGGTAAATTCTGGTGCTAAGGTGCTTATAACTACTCACAGTGATTATATAATCAACGCTTTAAATATATGCTTGGGAAGACATTGGGTAGGAGACTATGAGAAAGAAAGTTTAGACCTTAATAAAATTGCGGTATATCTTTTTAAGGAAGAGGGTAGACATATAAAGGTTTTACCCATACCTATAGAAGAGCATGAAGGAATATCCTTTGAAAACTTCTATACCGCAACAGATAAACTTATGGAAGATGAGGAAAGAATAAGAGATTTATTGAAAAGCAAAGTAAAGGCAAATGTGTAAAGGACTTATACCTTGCAATAAGCAAAGTGGACAAGATTGTAAAGAATGCTACAAATACGGGAAAAAAGTTCTTTCTCCCGAATACTCTTTCCAACCAATTAACGGAAAACTTTGTGATTGTATCATTCAATGTGATGGTTTTTATATAATTGTAGAGATTAAAAACGGCAAAGTTACCTCTAGAGAAGCTAAGGATGTTGTAGAGCAGTTAAAGAATTGTGAAGACGGACTCAGAGGGAAATGTGGTGTAAACTTACAATATAGTAAGGTTTTATTGTATGAAAAGTTTGATATACCTCCAGCTAAGAGTGAACAAATTAAAAGTCTACTAAAAAAAGGAACGCATAGAATACTACTCTATCAAGAACCTTAGAAGGAAGAAGATATGTTAATACAAACAAGCATAAAGCTCTCACCCTTTACCACCATAAAAGTTGGTGGTATTGCAAGATATTTTAGCCAACCTATGGATGAAGAAGAGTTAAAGCGTGTGATATTCTTCGCACAGGATAAAGGCATTGAGGTTTTTCCTCTTGGTAGAGGAGCAAACACTATTTTTGGAGACTTTGAGGGTTTAGTCTTAAGCACTGTTAATTTTAGAGGAATTGAGGTAGAGAAAAAGGACCAATACTTTTTAATAAGGGCTAAAGCTGGCACGCCTTTGTCTGAGCTTGTTAAACTTTCCCTTGAGGAAAACCTTGAAGGTTTTTATAGACTTGGGGGCTTTCCAGCTACAGTGGGTGGTGCGGTTGCCATGAACGCTGGAGCTTTTGGATACGAAATAAGCCAGCATCTTGTGGAGGTGGTCTTTATAGATTGGGAAGGAAGACTTCAGAATGCAAAAAAGGAAGACCTTAACTTTTCCTACAGAAAATCTCTTTTTCCCGAGCTTGGAATAGTGCTTATGGCTACCTTTGAGGTGCCAACTGCTAAGCACAAAGTAGAGGAGGAGTTTGAGAGAATAAGGAAGAAAAGAAAACAGACCCAGCCTATAAACATGCCAACAAGTGGCTCTACCTTTAAAAACCCTCAAGGTGAGTATGCGGGAAGGCTATTAGAAAAGGTGGGGATGAAGGGCTACAGGATGGGAGATATAGCCTTTTCTGAGCTACATGCCAACTTCCTTGTAAACCTCGGAAGAGGAAGCTATAAGCAAGTAGTTAAAATAATACAAGAGGCAAAAAAGAGGGTTTTTGAGGAGTTTGGCATAGTCCTTGAAGAGGAGGTAAGGCTCGTTGAAGGTTGTGGTGCTTATGGGCGGAAGGTCTGCGGAGCGTGAAATATCTCTCAAAAGTGGTCAGGCGGTATTAAAGGCACTCCAAGAGCTCGGACACGAAGCCATAGCTCTTGACCTTACAGAAGACCTTTGCGAAAAGCTAAGAGAAACAAAGCCGGACAAGGTATTTATAGCTCTTCATGGTCCTTATGGAGAGGATGGAAGAGTGCAAGGGCTTCTTGACATACTTGGAATTCCTTATGTGGGCTCTGGTGTTCTTGGAAGCAGTATTGCTATGGATAAGGATATGACAAAAAAAGTTCTCTCTTTTCATGGTATAAAAGTGCCAAGCTGGATCTGTTTAAGAGAAGAGGAAGAGGAGTTTAGCTGGGATAATTACCCTGCAGTCGTAAAACCTGCAGACCAAGGCTCAAGCGTTGGGCTCTTTGTGGTAAAAGACCAAAAAGAAGCTAAGGAAGCCATAAAGAAATGTTTTAAAATTTCAAAAAAGGTTATGGTGGAAGAATACATAGAGGGGAAGGATATTACTGTAGGGATCTTGAAAGGAAGTCCGCTCCCACCCATAGAGATAAGACCGATGAAGGGAGTTTATGACTATGAGAGTAAATATACAAAGGGTATGACAGAATACCTTTTTTTGGAGGACAAAGACCTTATCCAAAAACTCCAAGAAATCGCACTTCTTGCCCACAAGTCTCTTGAACTCAAAGACCTTTCAAGAGTGGACTTTAGGGTAGACAAGGATGGGACTCCCTACCTTTTAGAAGTGAATACAATACCCGGCTTAACAGAACTGAGCCTTTTCCCCATGGCTTGCAAAAGGGTGGGGATTGATTTTAAGGAATTGATAAATATGTTATTATTTTAATCATACACGTCGGGTGCGAAATTAAGACCATAGGTAAGCCCTCCTAAAAAAGCTGTAGCCAATAGCATAAGCATACAAGTAGCTAAGCAAAGTTATACCTTTACGCCACCTACTTACAAAACTAAAACCCCTAACCACACCTATTACCCCCTCCACTACCTGCCTCAATACCTTGTCCTCCTTTGCATCGCATATCAACACACCATCTACCCCACGATAACCCCTATCACCATAAACCTCACTACTACTTACCAGATATCTAAACCAACTACTCTTCCTCTTCCTTTCCTTGTATGCCCTCACCTCATGCCAATTGCCAAGCTTGAACCATATGTCATACACCACACCAGTCTCATCGCATAAAAACATCACAAGCACTCCATAGTATAACTCCTCCCACTTTACCCTCCCCTTGTAATGTTGACTGTATATATTCCTCTTTCTCTTTGCCAGAATACCCCGCCTGCAAATCGCTTTATCCTCTGTGTCCTCGCCCTGTTCACATTAGCAACAGGCAGTATTGTCCCGTCCACTATAAGTCTAAGTTTCTTACCAGAAAGGGTTTTTAACAATATAATCATAGTCGTTTTCCACAAAAGAAAGTCCCTAAGAAGGGCTAATAAGTAGTCTTGCCAAAGTTAGGACTGGGGTGTTGGTGATGTAGGACATGAGGAAGATAGTGGCTATTTGAGGCAGGGATATTTTGGGCTTTTTTTCTCTTTTTGGCTTAGTGTAAAATGCGTCATGGAAGGTCTGCATTTGAGAGAGTATGTTGTGGTAGAATATCCTCTGCATTTTTTACCTCCCTCTAGAGAGTTGTGGGTAGGATATTATACCTACCCCTCTCCTAATGCTTTTTCATAAACAGAGGCTACGCCATTTGAATTTTGCACCCGACGTATGTTATCATCATTATTTTGATGAGACGGGGAAAATGGCTCGGTTATATTCTCTCTGCCGTGTGGCTTTTTTCAATGGGTCTTTCTGGTTTCTTTCTCCCTTACTTTACTGATAACATAGAATTTTTCAAAATAAAAGCTATACATATAGAAGGTCTTAAAACCATACCATCTGAGGTTGTAGTTGGTGAAATTAAAAAATTCAAAAATAACTGGTTGTTCATTAACAGCACAACTCTGTTAAAAGACCTAAATAGTAGAACTGGAAACTCAGTTAGTAGTGTGAAGATAAATAGAGTTTTTAGCAGTAGAGGAGTAGAATTAAAAATATTTATCGAAGAAAGAAAGCCAATTATCACCGTTATTAAAGATGATATTGTGTATTTCTTTGACAAAGACGGTACTGTGTTCCAATCACAATATATGAAGGTTGCTAAACCCTTGGTGTATACACATGACATTGAACTTATAAAGAAAAACTTTAGTAAATTAGATATGTTAATTGAGCTAACTGGAGGAAACCTTGGAGAAATTTACATAACGAACCTGAATACGGTAGCATATACCAGAGATGGATTAAAGATAACCATGCCTCCCATATTTCTTTTGGACAAGCGGGTAGTGGAGAAGTTGACCAATCTCCTCAAAGTTTATAATATTGATATGAACGCAAAGGAGTTAGATTTAAATATGGAGGGTTTAGTAATAATAAGAAGCAGAAAGATAAAATGAAGCTCATAACAGCCCTTGACATAGGAACCAGTAAGGTGGTAGCTCTTGTGGGCGAGATAGATAGCTACGGAGATGTTCATATCATTGGCATAGGCGAAAGTCCTTCAAAGGGCATAGATAGGGGTTATGTTACCCGCCTTGACCTTGCGGTAAACTCGGTTCTTAATGCAATCAAAGAGGCTCAGGAAATGTCTGGTACAAAACTGTCAACGGTTGTGCTTGGTATTTCTGGTCCAACCCTAAAAAGCCAAAACGAGAGGGATACGGTAAGCATATCCTCTCAGCCTGTAGAAATAGACTATACGCACATAGAGAGGCTAATAGATAGAGCCATAATGCGTTCAAGGGAGGAGGGTTATGAGATACTTAGTGCTATACCAAGAAAGTTTATTTTGGATGAGCAAGAGGGCGTAATAGACCCAGTGGGTCTCCTTGGTTCAAAGATGTCCGCAGAAGTGCATGTGGTAAAGATAGGGACAAGTCTTCTAAAAAATATAGAAAAGGTGGTAGCTAACGCTGGTGTGGATATAGCGGGTAGGTTTTTGTCCCCCCTTGCGGGTGCGGAAGCGGTGCTTAGCTATGAGGAGAAGGAGGAAGGGGTGCTTATGATGGATATGGGTGCGGGACTTACAAACTTTGTGGTTTTTTCCGAGGGTTCTATACTCATCACCGGATGTATTCCTATGGGTGGTGTTAATATAACAAAGGACATCGCACATTTTATGAAGATAAACATAGAGCAGGCTGAAAGAATAAAGATAGAAAATGGTTATGCCTTAGCGGATGCGGTAAACGAAACAGAAAGGATAAAGATAAAGCCCAGGGGTGAAGAAAAGGAAGTTGCCGTAAGTAGAAGACAACTTGCTGAGGTCATACAAATAAGGCTTGAAGAGATTATGGAAAAGGTGGCGGATTATCTGAACGCTCAGGGAATAAACTTAGATTCACTCCATGCGGGCGTAGTTATAACAGGTGGTTCTGCAAAGTTATCTGGCATGCGAGAATTTCTTGAGAGATACTTTGACCTTCCCGTAAGGATAGGCTATCCTGTGGGTGTGATAGGTCTAAAGGAGAAGGTTCAAGACCCAGCTTATGCGGTAGCGGTAGGGCTTGTTAAGTTGGCTCACAGAGAGCTTGCTTTTGAAAAGAGAGGAACATTGCAGAAGGGGAAGGAGAAGACCACAGAGAATAACTTTAACCTTTCAAGCCTTATAACAAGGTTCAAAGCCTTTTTTAAGGATATAATGTGAGCTAAGGAGGAGAGATATGGAAGCCTTGAACCCTACCAGAATAAAGGTCTTTGGAGTCGGGGGTGGTGGCTCCAATGCGGTGAATAGGATGTATCTTGAGGGTATAGAGGGGGTAGACCTTTTTGTGATAAACACAGATGTCCAGCATCTTGCTTCTCTTGCGGTTCCCAACAAAATACAGATAGGGGAAAAGGTCACAAAAGGTCTTGGTGCTGGTGCAAAGCCAGAGATAGGAGAGCAGGCAGCACTTGAGGATGCGGACAAGATAAGAGAGGTCCTAAGAAACACGGACATGCTCTTTATTGCTAGTGGTCTTGGTGGAGGAACGGGGACTGGTGCTGCGCCCATAATAGCAGAGATAGCCAAGGATATGGGTATACTCACGGTGGCTGTGGTTACAAAACCCTTTAACTTTGAAGGACCAAAGAGAATGCAGGTAGCCAATGAAGGTTTGGAAAAGCTCAGGGATGTGGTGGATACCTACATAGTGGTGAACAATCAAAAACTGGTAGAGATGGCGGATAGAAACTTTAGCATAAGGGATGCCTTTAAGATGGTGGATGACGTGCTTTCTAAGGCGGTTATGGGTATAACCAGTATAGTGGTTACTCCAGCTCTTATAAATGTGGACTTTGCGGATGTGAAAACAGTTATGGAAAAGGGTGGTCTTGCCCTTATAGGCATGGGTGAAGGTAAAGGGGACGGAAGGAGAGACTATGCGGTAGAGCAAGCCATAAGCAGTCCTCTGCTTGAAGGCAATAGTATACAAGGTGCTAGGAGGCTTCTTGTGACCCTCTGGGTAAGCGAGGATGTGCCCTTTAGAGAAGTTGAGGAAACCATAAGTAGGATAAGAGAGACCGCTCATGAAGATGCTCTAATAATCTTTGGTGCCATGCTTGAAAACAGCAAGGAGAACTTCATGAGGGTGGCTGTGGTTGCCACAGATTTTGAAAACGCCCAAAGCCTTGGACAGTTCAAGGTGGTTAAAAAGCCTGAGTTCAAAGAACCTATAAAGAAGGCAGTTCCAGAAACCACAATAGAACCTGTCCAGCCAGAAATTGAGGAAATACCAGCCTACCTTAGGAGGAAGAGGAAAATATAAGCATGCAAAGAGTAGACACAAGAGGCGATAAGTCCATTGCCTTTATCCTTGGGCTTGTTTATGGATACAGAAACGCCCAGTTTGAATTAAGGGTTTTTGATATCAAAGAGTTTTGCAAGGAGAACCACACCGAGGATAAGGTTTATTACATAAACAGAAAAAAGGGAGAGGTCTATGAATGCTATACGGAGGATACTACGCATATATGTGTTTTAAAAGAGGATAAAGTTAACGGTAAAATTGTGCTTTTTGTCTACAAAAATAAAGTGAAATAAAAGTCTTGAATTAAAATATTCTCAAGCCTATAATATCAAGCATGCTTTTAATGATATTCACTCTCCTTATTATTTCCTTATCCAGAGCAGGAGAGCTTGAAGAACTCATAAAACATGCCCTTGAGGATTCACCAACACTAAAAACTTATAAACATATGAAAAGGTCTTCAGAATACAGAGAAGTATACTCAAAGAGCCTTCCAAACCCATCTATTTCTGTTGGCTTTAACAACATCCCTATAAATAGACCCTATCCAAGCAAGTATGAGCCCATGAGTAGTTTTTCTATAGGAATAAGCCAGATGTATGTGCTTCCTGTAAAAAGGGAGAGAGAAGCTTTTACTGTGAGGATGGAGGGTGAGGTTTTCAAACTTCAGGAGGAGCTGGCGAGAAGAGAGCTTATAAGGGATATAAAGTTGAAATACCTTGAATGGCTATACGCAAAAAAGAAAGAAGACCTTTTAAGGAACATACTTTCTGAGATAAGGTCTATTGAAAAACTTACTGAGGAAAACTACAAACTCGGCAAGGCGAGCCTCTCTGACCTTCTTTCTCTAAAGGCGGAGGCTCTCAGAGTAGAAAGGGAAATAAAAAATCTGATGGAAGAAAGGAGGATTATAAAAGCGGAAATTGATAGTCTTGTGGGGAAAAGCATGGAGCTTAAGGGGGAAGAGCCAACAATTGAAGAGATTGACTTGAAGGAAATTGAAGAAGATAAAAGCCCTTACCTAAGAGTAATATGGGCCGAGGTGGAAAGGCTCAAGGCTGAGGTGGAAAGGAGGAAGGTGGAATATTTGCCAGACTTAGAGCTTATGGCGGAATACATGATAAGACCGGGGCTTGACAATATGTTCAATCTAAGGGCAAGCGTGAGCCTTCCTCTTAGAAGGTCTCAAAGAGAGAACCTTATGGTGCTTGAGAAGTTAGAAGACCTCAAGGCAAAGGAGCAAGAGCTGGAGAAGGTAAGACTTCAAGTCAAAAGGGATATAAACTCGCTAAGGATTGAGGAAGAAAGGATAAGGGAGTTGCAATCCTTAACAGAAGAGCTAAAAAGAGAAAAGGAAAGAGAAATCAAAGCCCTTCAGGTTTCCTATTCCTTTGGAAAGGCAGACTTTAGGGACATACTCAGGCTCTACAGAGAACTGTGGGAGCTTAGGATGAACCTTCTTGAGCTTGAACTTTCTAAAAAAAGTCTCTACATAAGGGCGGAGGTTTACCGATGAAGAAGGCACTTTTACTTATATTTTTTGTGAGCTTCTTGATAATACCCATTTTTCTATATCTAAAGAAAAGCTCTGGAGACCACAGGCATGAAGCGAATGTGTCTTTGCTTAGCCTTGAGTCAGAGGGGATAAGGCTTACGCTTTATTCAAAGGATGAAACTCTCAAAGTAGGCAAGAACCACCTAATCCTTGAGGTCAGTCCAGAGGGGAAACTCCAGAGCCTTTATTTTTATATGCCACCCATGCCAGGGATGGGTGAGATGAGGGAAGATGCTATTCTTAAGGAGGTTGGAAAAGGAAGGTATGAGGGCACTGTAAACATAAGCATGGCTGGTTCATGGCAGATAGTTGCTCAAGTTGAGGGAAGGCTTCTAAAGAAGGAAGTTTCTATACCTC
>JAXSNY010000016.1:0-16086 GCA_037925365.1 Aquificaceae bacterium | reverse complement strand
TGCTAAGGATTGACCTTCCGCAGTTTATCTCTATCCTTATGTTGAGCCTCTCAAAGATTATTCCAAGTCTTTCCAACTCTTCCTTTACCACCTTCCTTGTGCCAGAGCTCACCTCTCTAAATATGAGGTCTACGCCGTAAAGCTCTTCTGGCTCTATCTCTCCCCTTTTGGCAAAGGGATGGGAGGGATAGGTAAAAAAGACCACTTCATCCATGAACCACTTTATGGAGCTGAACCTTTCCGATGGTTCTCTCTCTATAACTCCTATGTTAAGCACACCAGAGGACAGGGCTTCCTCTATGTGCTGGGAATTATCTACAAGCACCCTTATGGAAATATTGGGAAGCTGTTGGTGAAATTCCACGAGAAGCTCTGGAACCTTGTATTCGCTTAGAGTGGTGCTTATGCCCAAAAGGAGGGTATCTTTAAAGTCCTTCTTTATCTTTGCCATCTCCTCCATGAGGTTTTCGTAGTTAGAGAGGAGATTCTTGGCAATCTCGTATATTCTCTTTCCTTCATCTGTTAGCACTATCCTACCACCCTGTCTTTGGAAAAGCTTTGCACCTACTATCCTCTCAAGGGCTTTTATCTGCTGGGTTACCGCAGGCTGGGTTATATAGAGTATCTCGGAAGCCTTTGAAAAGCTTCCAAGGTCTGCAACCGCCACAAAGGTCTTGAGCTTGCTAATGTCTATCATTACAGTTTAAAATTTTAATATAAAACTTTCTTATGGCAAGGATAAGGCTAACTTATCCTAAAAAGGTTCCTTACCAGATTTTCAATTTGCTCTAAGAGCCTTGACAGTTCTTCCCTCTTCATGCTTGAAGGCTCTTCGAGCACCCAGTGTTCCCTTCTCATGTGTCCCTCAGAGTAAGGGCATCTATCCCTCGCCTCTGGTGAGAGGGTTATAAGCACATCCACTTGGTCGTAGGGTATTTTTTCTACAGGTTTAGGGTAGAGCTTTTCTGTGGGATAACCCTTTTCCTTTAGGAGAGCTATAACCTCCTCTGGCACTCTTTTGGCAGACTCTACACCTGCAGAGTATATCTCCAAAGACAAAAGGGCAAGTCTTGATAGCTTTCTTGCAACCGCCTCTGCCATTATGCTCCTGACTGCGTTTTTTGTGGATATAAAGGCTATCTTCATGGAACTTCTATTTTAGCATTTGCATTATGCTTCTGAGGGCTTTGCCTCTGTGGGATATGAGGTTTTTCTCCTCCATGCTCAGCTGTGCCATACTCTTTTGGAAACCCTCTGGCTGAAAGATTGGGTCATAGCCAAAGCCTCCTTCTCCAACTGGCTCTTGGAGTATAGTGCCATAGCATCTCCCTTCTGACCAAAAACCACCATCTTCTACAAAAAGCACCGCAAAGGCTACATAGTATGCTCTTCTATCCTGCTTGCCTTCCATAAGCCTTAGAAGTTTGTTTATATTCGCCCTGTCTTTGCCCTCTTTTGGCTCTTCCCTTCCTCCCCACTCTAAGTCATAAAACCTGCTGGAATAGACGCCTGGATACCCATCAAGGCTTGGAACTACAAGCCCAGAATCCTCTGCAAGGGTTGGTATTTTGTAAGTCTCGTAGTATGCCTTTGCCTTCAGATAAGCGTTCTCTAAAAAGCTACAGCTTCCCTCTTCTACTTTTAGGTCTTCCTCTGGAAATAAAACCTCAACCTCGTATTCCTTGAGTATGGAGAGAATTTCTCTCCTTTTTCCCAAGTTTGTGGTTGCTACAAGAATTTTCCTCACCATGCTACAATTATAAGCATGGAGTTTGAGCCAGTCATAGGTCTTGAGATACACGTGCAGATGGATACAAAAACCAAGCTCTTTTGCTCCTGTCCTGTGGAGTTTGGTGCGGAGCCAAATAGTAATGTTTGTCCTGTATGTCTTGGACTGCCCGGGAGCTTACCCGTTATAAACAAAAGGGCTGTGGAGTTTGCCATAAGAGCTGGACTTGCTCTTAACTGCCAGATAAACATGCGTTCTGTCTTTGCAAGGAAAAACTACTTTTATCCAGACCTTCCAAAGGGATATCAGATATCTCAGTATGAAGAGCCTATTGCGGTCAATGGCTGGCTTGAAGTAGGTGGCAAGAGAGTAAGAATAAGAAGATTACACATAGAGGAGGATGCAGGTAAAAACATTCACGAGGGTTCAAAAACCTTTGTAGACCTAAACAGGGCTGGCACACCTCTTATGGAAATAGTGACAGAGCCAGACATAGACTCTCCACAAATGGCAAGGGAGTTTCTTGAAAAGCTGAGAAACATAATGAGATACACTGGCGTCTCTCGTGCGGACATGGAAAAGGGACAGCTTCGTTGTGATATAAACATCTCCATAAGACCGAAGGGTTCAAAGGAGCTTGGCACGAGGGTGGAGATAAAAAACGTTAATTCCTTCCGTTTTGTCCAAAAGGCGATAGAGTCCGAGATGGAGCGTCAGATAAAGCTCTTGCTTTCAGGAGAGAAGGTAATCCAAGAGACACGCACCTTTGACCCCTCCACGGGGCTTACGCATACCATGAGGACAAAGGAAGAGGCAGAAGACTACAGATACTTTCCAGAGCCAGACCTACTACCCCTCCTTATTCCTCCACAGTGGTTGGAGGAGATAAAAGCCAACATGCCAGAGCTACCCGAAGAAAGGCTTGAAAGGTTTATAAAAGAGCTTGGTCTTGACCAATACTCCGCAAAGGTGCTAACCGATAACAAAGAGCTTGGAGACTTCTTTGAAGAATCCCTTAGGTATTACGGACAAGACCCCAAGCTCACAGCCAATTGGCTACTTAACGACCTTCTTGGAAACCTTTCAGAGGCTGGTAAGGACATAGAAAGCTCTCCTGTTAGCCCCCAAAGTCTTGCAGAGCTTGTAAAACTTATAAAAGAAAATGTGCTCTCTTCAAAGCTCGCAAAGGAAGTTATAAAGGAGATGACCGCAACTGGCAAGAGCCCCTCTCAGATAGTGGAAGAAAAGGGTCTAAAGCAAGTAAGCGACGAGGGACAGATAAGGTCTATGATAGAAGAGGTTTTAAAGGAAAATTCAAAGGAAGTGGAAAGGTTCAAAGCGGGAGAGGAAAAGGTCTTTGGCTTTCTTGTAGGTCAAGTCATGAAAAAGGCAAAAGGCAAAGCAAACCCACAGTTGGTGAACAGAATCCTTAAGGAGATGCTTAGGTAAAGAACCTTAAACCAACCTTTCTGATGGCTTTCCGATGTAATAACCCTGGGCATTGTCAACCTTTAAGTCTTTAAGTATCTTCAGCACTTCTCCGCTTTCCACATGTTCCGCTATTGTTTTCATTCCCATACCCCTTGCAAGAGCAACCACAGATTCTATAATTATCCTGTCTCTCCAATACGTCAGGTGCGAAATTAAGACCATACGTAAGCCCTCCTAAAAAAGCTGTAGCCAATAGCATAAGCATACAAGTAGCTAAGCAAAGTTATACCTTTACGCCACCTACTTACAAAATTGAAACCCTTAACTGCACCTATTACCTCCCCCACTACCTGCCTCAATGCCTTGTCCTCCTTTGCATCACACATCAACACAACATCTACCCCACGATAACCCCTATCACCGTAAACCTCACTACTACTTACCAGATATCTAAACCAACTACTCCTCCTCTTCCTTTCCTTATATGCCCTCACCTCATGCCAATTGCCAGGCTTGAACCATATGTCATACACCACACCAGTCTCATCGCATAAAACCATCACAAGCACTCCATAGTATAACTCCTCCCACTTTACCCTCCCCTTGTAATGTTGACTGTATATATTCCTCTTTCTCTTTGCCCAGAATACCCCGCCTGCAAATCGCTTTATCCTCTGTGTCCTCGCCCTGTTCACATTAGCAACAGGTAGTATTGTCCCGTCCACTATAAGTCTAAGTTTCTTACCAGAAAGGGTTTTTAACAATATAATCATAGTCGTTTTCCACAAAAGAAAGTCCCTAAGAAGTGCTAATAAATAGTCTTGCCAAAGTTAGGACTTGGGCGTTGGTGATGTAGGACATGAGGAAGAGGGTGGCTATTTGAGGCAGGGATATTTTGGGCTTTTTTTCTCTTTTTGGCTTAGTGTAAAATGCGTCATAGAAGGTCTGCATTTGAGAGAGTATGTTGTGGGTAGGATATTATACCTACCCCTCTCCTTATGCTTTTTCATAAACAGAGGCTACGCCATTTGAATTTTGCACCCGACGTATAGTGTATATTATAAAAAAACCGCTATAATTTTCTCATGTCCTATGAAGATAACCTACCAGAACCACTCAGGTTAGTTCTTGAAAGGCTTACCCAGATACCTACTTATGGAGGGAGGTCTGCAGGAAGGTTTATTTACAACTTCCTCAAGCTACCTGTAGAGAAAAGGCTTGAGCTGGTAGAAGCCCTTCAGAAAGTTGCGGAGAAGATAAGACCCTGCAAAGAATGTGGTCTTTATACGGACCAAGAAATATGCAAAATATGTTCAGACCCAAAGAGGAGTAAAAAGTTTGTATGCGTGGTGGAAGAGTCTCAGGACGCTTTTGCCATTGAGAAATTAGAAAGATACTCTGGAGTTTACCATGTTTTGGGTGGGAGAATAGCACCCCTTGAGGGCATATCACCCAAAGACCTCAACATAGACAGCCTCATGGAAAGGATAGAAAGGTATAGACCAAAGGAGGTGATAATTGCCACAAACCCAAACTTAGAAGGTGAAGCAACCGCCAACTATCTTGCAAAACTCATAAAAAAGCAGTTTCCCACCATCAAGATAACTCGTATATCTCACGGTCTGCAATTTGGCTCTCTCATTGAGCTTGCAGATGAGCTTTCCTTAGAAAAATCCGTGGAAAACAGAAGAGCCCTCTGAAATTCCTCCCTTCTTAATATCCTCATTCGGACATTTGGTTTAAGGATACGGAGCCTTCTTGGAATTCCGTTTTCATAGTCTTGGGCGTGCCCTCTACCTACAAGCACCACTATTTTGTAGTCAGGATACTTATCCAAAAGTCTTGCTATAGCCAAAGCCATGCCATTGTCCCATGCGTTCTGCACATCAAAGAACCTCTTTTCGTCCACTTTGGGATGGGTTTTTAGAAACTCTCTTAGCTCTTTTATCTCCTTTTCTGTCTGTGGTATAATAGGAAAGGGCAGGCTTTCATCTCTTACCTTTTCAATGCCTTCTTTTCTTATCCTCTGTAAAAGCTCTGAGGAGATGTTTATAGCCATTATCCTTATACCCCTGTCCTTGGCAAAGCTCCATATATCTCTGTAAAGGCTTGGGTCAAAACCCCACCTTCTTCTATAGTCTGTCCTTGTGAGCATCTCTTCTTCATCTATCTGACAGGATACATACTGGTCAAGGATATCTTGAAAGGGTTGTTGAAACATCTCCATAGCTATTATAAACTTGTAGTTTTTTGAGCTTAGGAGTTTTATAATCTCAAGCTGGAAGTTGTGGTCTCCCTTGTCCGTGTGTTCCTCTGGAAGGAATATAACTTGGTAGTTATTGACAAAATTTTCCATACTCTCTTGGGCTTCCGTAATTGAAATCAGTAAGATAAAAAACAAAAACAAACTCTTCATGCTATAATTTTAAATATAGGAAAACTTTAAAAGGAGGAGTAACATGGCTAGAAAACCCAGAAGAAAGGGTGGTGCAAGGTATAAAAGGGTAGTGCTTTCTCTTCCCAAGAGGCTCTATTATGTCCTCAATGGAATAGCCATGGGGGACGAAAGGAGATTAAATAGGCTCATAAAGGGCATACTTGAGGACAAACTCATGGAATCAACCGTTGCGGAGCTTGAACTATACCTTGGAAGGTCTGAGGAAGAGGAGGAGGAAGAGCAAGCTCAAGAACAACAATGATAAGTAAAAGAATAAGGACCCTTGCCCCCTATAAGACGGAAACCACGGGGGCGAGGGTTAGGCTCTCCTCCAACGAGCTGTCCCTTAAACTTCCAGAAGAAGTAAAAAGGTCTATAGGAGAAGCGGTTTCCAAGATACCCCTTAATAGATATCCAGACCCAGAAGCAAGAGAAATAAAGGAGGTTATAGCCTATCGCTTTGGAGTAAACCCGGAGAATATAGTCTTAGGCAATGGCTCAGACGAGCTTATATACTACCTTTCTATAGCGGTTGGAGAGTACGAAAAGGGCGTTTTTTATCCTGTGCCTACCTTTTCCATGTATGGTATATCCGCTCAGGTTCTGGGTAGGGAAAGGATAGAAGTTAGTCTAAATGATGAGTTAGACATAGACTTGCAGAAAAGCCTTGAGCTAATAAGAGATAGGAGACCAGTCCTTGCCTACTTTGCCTATCCCAATAACCCTACTGGCAACTGCTTTAGCGAAGATAAGATTAAGACTATAAGAGACGAAGGAGTTTTTACCGTAATTGACGAGGCATATTACCACTACTCTGGGAAAACCTTTCTCAAAGAGGCTCTTGAAAGAAACGACACGGTAGTGCTTAGGACTCTTTCAAAAATAGGAATGGCTGGGCTTAGGGTGGGTATTTTGATAGGCAAAGAGGAGGTAGTCAAAGAAATAAACAAGATAAGGCTTCCCTTTAATATAACTTACCCTTCTCAAGTTATAGCGGTTTTAATGCTAAGAGATTTTTATCACATCATAGAGGAGGCTATTCAAAGAGTAGTTTCAGAAAGACAAAGGGTCTACGAAGAGATGCTTAAGCTGGAAGGTATAAGGGTCTATCCCTCAGAGGCAAACTTTATCTTTTTTAAAAGTCTTTATCTTTCTGGAGATGAGCTTTACAAAAGGCTTTTGCAGAAGGGAGTGCTTGTTAGGAACTTTTCTTATATGGTAGCGAACTGTCTCAGGGTAAGCATAGGGGAAAGAGAGGAAAACGATGCCTTTTTACAAGCCCTGCATGAGGTTCTTACTACCTATTGACAATTGAGAAATGTTTGCATATAATAAGAGAAAACAGGTAAAGGAGGTGTGTCATGAAAAAGATTACGAGAGATGAAATCCTCAACATATACGAATATGAAAAGGTTCGTCCACAGAAGGTTCAAGAAATTATCCAACTAAAGAAAAACAGAAGGCTTTTTATAGAGCCGTGGGTGCATCTTGTTTTTGAAAACAGGGAAACGGTCTGGTTTCAAATTCAGGAGATGATAAGAGCGGAGAGGATGGTAAGAGAGGAAGAAATTCAGCAGGAGATAGATGTTTACAATGATCTCATACCTGATAAAAATGAATTGTCCGTTACCATGTTTATAGAAATACCAGAAGCCAGTGAAAGGAAAAGGCTTCTTCCACAGCTTGTAGGCATACACGACCATCTATATTTTCACATAGGGAATAAACACACCATAAGAGCAGTTGCGGATGAAAGGAGCAGAGAAGACTACGAATATGGAAAGGCAGCGGTGGTGCATTTTCTAAAGGTTAAGTTTACACAAGAGCAGATAGAGTATTTCAAGAAAGAACCTGTAAGGGTTGAGATAAACCATCCCAATTATAGAGCTTTGACCCCTATGCCAGAAGAGGTAAAGCAAGAGCTCGTAAAGGACCTTCTTTCTGAGTAAAATATCTTTGATGATCTATGTTTACGCCAGCTACGGAGGCGTTTTCAAAAAGTTTGGGATTGACCAGTTTGGAGACATAAAAAAAGAGTCCGTAGTCTGGCTTGATGTGGAAAAGCCAAGCGACGCAGAGATTGACTGGCTAAGAAGTGCGGTAGGTTTTCATATGCCTCCCAGAGAGGTCTTTGGAGATATTGAAATAAGTAGTAAATACAAGGAAGAGGGAGAAGCTATATACATGAATCTCTCCTTTGTAATACAACAAAAGGAAGATATAAGCGTTGAGCCTGTGCTTTTTTTCATAAAGGGAAGATACATGGTAAGTATAAGATACAGAGACATACCAAGCATGCTAATTTTCATAAAAAGAATGGAACAAAACCCAATAAATTTTCAATTTCCAGAAGCCATATTCTCACAAATAGTAAACATAGAGGTAGACAGACTGGGCGACAGGCTTGAGATATTGGGAAGACGCATAAGAAACCTCAGAAAGGAGGTCTTTGTGGAACAATCTGAGGAGATAATAAGGGAGATATCCTACTACGATGAGCTGAATATAACCATAAGGGAAACTATCAACGAAAAGCTGAGAATTCTAAGCCATTTTGTGAAAAGTCCAAAGATAAACGCTCAAACAAAGAGGGAGATAAAGATAGTGCTTGATGACCTGCATACGCTCCTTGACTACACAAGCTTTTACATGGATAAGTTGGATAGCATACAAAACTCTCTCTTGGGACTTATATCCATAAAGCAAAACGAGGCGGTAAAGGTCTTTACGGTGCTTGCTACCATATTCCTGCCTGCAACGCTCATTGCAAGCATCTTCGGTATGAACTTTGAACACATGCCAGAGCTACATTGGAAATATGGCTATCCTTACTCTCTACTCCTTATGGTGGCTATAACTCTGTCGCTTATTTACTGGGTGAGGAAAAAGGGTTGGCTATGAGGCTAAGCTATAAGAGAGAAGATATTATCATAGGCTTTTTTGTTATATTTTCCATATCTTACCCTTTCATTATCGCACTCCTTATTTTCCTGGAAGATGTGAAAGACAAAAAGCACGAAACGGAAGAACTTAGGGCTTTTTATAGCTTTGTGCTTGGGCTTGAGGAATGCAAAAGGGAACGAGCAGAAGAGCTTACACAACTTGTTTCAGAAAACCTTTTAAAGGATATAGGAGGTGTGGATGGGCTTCTTAGAAGCTGTGAAGCCTACAGAAGGGCATACCAGGGTGCAAGGGTTGAAGAGAAGGTTATCAAAGAGGGTGAGCTCCTTGTGTCCCTAGTAAGGAAAGAAAAGGGAATGACCCAAAGACTGGTTTCTGTAAGGGTCTATTATGAAAAGGGAGATGAGAGCATAAAGATAAAAAGGCTTGAATATGAGAAAGGGAGTTGACATCGGGGGTAGCTTTATAAAGGTTTACTGGGAGGATGGTAGAAGGGAAAGGCATTACATAAGGGACATATCCAAAAACAGAGAACTTTTTTTACAAAGGATAAGGGAGATAGTCTTTAAAGGATATCCTTCCTCTGTGGGAATTGCGGTTGCAGGTTTTACTTCTTTAGAGGGTGTGGTTTATAAATCTCCTAACATACCAACTCTTGACGGTGTAAACCTTAAGGAGGTTCTTGAAGGAATTAATGTGAAGGTGGTTAACGATGTTTCTGCGGGGGCTTTTGGAGAGTGGTTTTACGACCACAGGGAAAGCAGGGTTTTGCTATTTGTTGCGGTGGGCACTGGGCTTGGTGCTGGGCTTGTGGTTAATGGAAAGCCTTTTCTTGGGGCTTGCGGAAGTGCTCTTGAGCTGGGGCATCATACCATACTTATTGGAGGAGAAAGGTGTAGTTGTGGAAGGTTAGGGTGCTGGGAGGCTTATTGCTCCTCTTATGGTCTTGAGAGGATATACAAAAACCTCTCGGGAGAGGATCTCAAGGACTATCAGATAATTCAAAGGGCAAAGGAGGGAGAAAGCCATGCCTTGGAAGCGGTGACAAGTTTCAGAAGGTTTCTTCTTGTAGGTCTTATGAACGCAGTTCACATACTGAACCCAGATAGGGTGGTGCTTGGCGGTGGTCTCATTGATGCCATGAAGGACCTACTTGGCAACCTTGAGACAGACCTAAAAGACCTTTGTGAAAGCTTACCTGCCAAGTGCTTCAGTCTTAATTTTTCTTCCTGTGCGGAGTATTGTATGGCACGTGGGGCTTTAGCTCTTGCACTTATGGACGATATTTAACCCTATGGAGATTAGAAGGATAGAAGGTATTCTTCTCCAGCAGGCTATTGAGCAGTTAAAACCTTCTCAAGCACAGAAGGCTGGAGAAGAGTTCAGGATAAAAGTTCTGTCAAGTGTTTCAGATGTTTTTCTTGAGCTTTCCTCTGGAGGCGGTAGCAAGATAAGGGCAGAAGTTTCTTCTTCTAAGGACAATCTTTTAACCCTCATTCTCAAAGACCGCTTTGAGCTAAAGGCTGAAAACAGGTCTTCTATTAGGTTTCTCCCTGGTGATATTATTGAGCTTAATATTGAAGAGGGACTACCTATCACTTTTAGGATAACAGGTCTATATAGGAAGGGCTATGAAGGAGATATTTTAAACCTTGTGCTTGAAGGAGAAGAAAAGTTTTACATACCCATCAATCCAGAGAAGCTAATAGAAGATTTGGATAATTTTGGAGTTTTTTATGAAAGAAAGTTGGTTGAACTACTTCTTGGAAAGCTAAAACCAGATGAGGTCATTAAAGATAAAAAAGCACAGCTTATTCAGTCTTTGCTAGTGTATGCGGAGGAGCTTTCATCTTTACTCAGCATGGAGTATGAAAGGAGTATTGAAGGAATAAGGAAACTTCTTGAGGTTTTAAGATTAAAGACTGAAGAGTTTAATATAGTCTCATCTTCCTTTAAGACCTTGCTCTTTGAAAACCTTGACCACAAAGAATACATCAAGTTAGTGAGATTCTTTGAGTCCATTGGAGAGAGGGATATCCTTAAGGCTATAGAAAAAAGGGATATTCCTGCCTTGCTTAAGAGTCTTTGGAATCTAACAGAGAAGGGAATCCTTGTGGAATACAGAGACCTATTTGAAAGGCTTAAAAACTCCAATGAGCCTGTGGTAAGAGAGTTTTTTAGGCTGGTCTTAGGAACTTCAGAAAAGGATATAAAAAGTGTCTATATGAGTTTTCAGGAATATATGGAAAAGGGTCGTAGCCTTTTGGAGTTCTACAACGGCAGAAGTGAGCATATGCAGAATCTCCTAAGTAGGCTGGAGTTTATAGAGCATCTGCAGTGGCTTTTAGCTAAACAGGGAGGAGCCTTTTACATACCCATATACTACCAAGGTGGTAAGGGTGGGCTTATGTTTAAAAGTGGGAGGGAATATTCTGTGGTGTTTAAACTTGATTACACAGAGGGTTTTGTTGCTGGTCTTTTAAAGATGCCAAGGTCTAAAGAGCTTTTGGATGTTTTGCTGTTTACAGATACACAAAGCATGGCAGAAAAAATAAGAGCTGGAAAGGAGCTACTTCAGAGAATGCTTTTAGAAGAAAAAATAAAGCTCAGGAGCTTTTCCGTAAGCGTATCAACGAAAGAAAGTGTAGCAGAGACCATAAGGTCAAACTATGGAGAGGGTTTTCTCTTGTTGGTGTAATCATGGAAAAGAAAAAGGCGATAGCCCTCAGGTATGACCAAGGAAGGGACAAAGCTCCAGTGGTTGTAGCAAAGGGCGTTGGTGAGCTTGCGGAAAAGATAATAGAAACTGCAAAAAAACATGGCGTTCCAGTCCTTGAGGACAAAGCTCTAATATCTGGATTAATGAAGGTGGAAATATACGAAGAGATACCCCCAGAACTATACAGGGCTGTGGCAAAGGTGCTTGTGTTTATAAGGGCTGTAAGAATTTCAAGCTAAGTTCATATATGCCTTGCGGGCAATGGCTATTTGATACTTTAGAAGGCTTGAAAGGTTATGTACCTCTCCCGCAGTGCTTAGCAGTATGTAGTAATCGCTCTTTCTCTGGGCTTCCTCTAAGGAGATAAGTATCAACTTTAATTTCTGCATTGGGTCTCCCTCCAATAAACCCTGCAGAAATATGGGACAAGATTCCTCTATTGCAGGAAGTATAAACCCCATCCAAGACAGGGCTTCAAGTATGAGATTAACCGTGTAATCTTCCCTTAGTTCTTCTGGAGAACTCAGTAGCTCACTTATCATGTCAAGAAGTTCAATGTTATAGTAAAGAACATCAAAGGCGGTGTTTACGCTCAGCCTTGCTTTCTGAGAACCTGAGATAAGTAGGAGATTTACCAGCTTCTCCTGAAGGGAAAGAAGCTCTTCAACCCTTTCTAATATATCCCTCATAGTATATATTTGGAAAGCTCCACATCCTTTACTATGCCTTCCAGATTTGCCCTTACAAACCTTGCGTCTATGATTATCCTCTGACCCGCAAGCTCTGGTGCACTAAAGGATATGTCCTCAAGGAGCTTCTCCATTACCGTATGAAGCCTTCTTGCTCCTATGTTCTCAGTGCGACTGTTGGCTTCCTCCGCAATGCGTGCTATCTCCTCAAGGGCATCATCAGTAAACTCAAGCTCAACTCCTTCTGTTTTGAGAAGCTCCGTATACTGCACTGTTAGGGCATTTTTTGGTTCTTTTAGTATTCTTACAAAGTCCTCTCTTGTGAGAGGGCTTAACTCAACCCTTATGGGAAACCTTCCCTGAAGTTCTGGCATGAGGTCTGAGGGCTTAGATATGTGAAAAGCACCCGCTGCGATGAAAAGTATATGGTCCGTTCTTACTGGTCCATACTTGGTCTTTACCACTGTTCCTTCTACTATGGGAAGAAGGTCTCTTTGCACTCCTTCCCTTGACACTCCCGGACCAACACCCGGAGTTTTTACCGCAATCTTGTCTATCTCGTCTATAAAGATTATCCCAAAGTTCTCTGCCCTGTTTATGGCTTCTCTTGCTACCTCTTCTTGGTCTATGAGCTTTTCTGCTTCCTCTAACTCAAAAACTTGGAGTGCTTCTTTTACTTTGAGCCTTCTTCTTTTCCTACCACCGCCAAGACCACCCAGCATGTTTCTTAGTTGTTCTTCAAGCTCTTCAAGACCCGGAGGTCCAGCTATGCCTATAACTGGCACAAACTTTTCTTGAACTTCAACCTCTATAACCCTGTCTTCTAACTCGCCCCTTCTTAGCTTTTCTCTCATTTCCTCTCTTTTGCCTGCATCCTGAGGGCTTCTTATTCCAAAGCTAAGCTGTTGAGGGACAAGGTAGTCAAGAAGTCTCTCTTCCGCAAGCCTTTTTGCTCTTTCTCTCACCTCTTGCATTTTTTCCTGTTTTACCATTTGGTAGGAGACCTCCACCAGCTCCCTTACCATGGACTCCACGTCCCTTCCCACATAACCTATCTCCGTATACTTTGTGGCTTCTACTTTGACAAAGGGAGCTTTTATAAGCTGGGCTATCCTGCGTGCTATTTCTGTCTTTCCTACTCCTGTGGGACCAATCATGAGGAGGTTCTTGGGTGCCACCTCGTCCCTTATGTGTTCTGGCAGTTTCTGTCTTCTCCATCTGTTTCTGAGGGCTATGGCAACAGCCTTTTTGGCATTTTCCTGTCCCACTATATACTTGTTAAGCTCTTCTACTATCCTCTTTGGTGTAAGCTCTTCAAGTAGGTCAGAAAGGTATTTCGTCATCGTCCGCCTTCTCCCACTCTATGGTTTCTATTTCAACATTTTTAACAAGATTGTCAAGAAAGGTGTCAAGGTCTTCTGGAAAGGCTTCCACTTTGAAGTCAAGGGGGAAGACCCTTTCCACAACTTCCATTGGTGGGTTTCCTATGCCAAGAGCTGGTTCAATAACCTTCGGTATGCGTCTTGAAGCTTCAAGACATGCCATTTTATACGCCTCAGAAAGTGCGGTTTCTATATCTGAGAACCTTGCCACCTCATCTCCATACTCATAGAGCACTATATCGTAGGCACTTTCCTTGAAGGCTTCCCAGTCATGCACTTGGACCACATATTCCCTACCCTCTAATTCCCTTGTCTCTACACAGCTTTTATCCTTGAGTTTAAAGGATATTATGTAAGAATCCACGAGATACCTGTCCGCATAAACATCAGGAAAAAAGTATAATTCCATAGTGTTTATAATATAACATTGGTGCGTATATTTTCCAGCTCTGAAAAGGAAACCCTTAAGCTCGGAGAATTGATAGGAAAAAGTCTAAAGGGTTTCGAGGTTATCTGTCTTATCGGTCCTCTTGGTGCAGGTAAAACTACACTGGTAAGGGGCATAGCGAAAGGTATGGGTCTACTTGAAGGCTACCAAGTGCGTAGCCCTACCTTTACTTTGATAAACGAATATCCTACGAGAAAGGGACTCCTAATACATGCGGACTTATACAGGGTAAGGGAACTTGAGCTTGAAGAGTTTGTTAGCAGGGGTGTCCTCGTAGTAGAGTGGGGAGAAGGTCTAAACATATGCACCTGCACTGTAAGAATAGATATAATAGAAGAGGGTAGGGTTTTTGAGTTTTTGGGCTGTGAAGAGCTCCTTAAAGCCCTTTTATATGACAAAGTCTATTGAGATGTTTTAGTTCAAACCTTCCAGCCTTATACTTTAGGTGGGTTATTCCCGTATTGTCCATGTGTATGTTCCAGAGGTTTTCAAGCCCAAGCCCAAGAGAAAGACACACAATAGCATGAAGAGTTCCACCGTGTGCAACAATTAGAAGGTTTGTGTGCCTTTCTTGAAGTATATCCCTTAGAAAGCTCTCAACCCTGTTTCTGAAACTTTCCATATCCTCTTGAGTAGGCAGTGGATTTTCAAGAGGATTAGAAAGCCAAGCCCTAAGAAGCTCACCTTCCTCTTCCATAAGCGTCCAAAAGTGCCTGCCTTCGTATTCTCCAAAGGACATCTCCCTTATACGCTCATCCACTATAACCTCAAGACCAAGCACATCTGCAACCGTAAGTGCGGTCTTATAGGCTCTTCTTTGAGGAGAGGAGTATATTATCTCTATGCCTTTATCTGAAAGCTCCTGAGCCACAAGCCTTGCCTGAACAAAGCCCAGAGGAGTTAGGTCACTGTCTAACCTTCCTTGAAATATACCCTTTTCGTTGTATTCGCTTTGTGCGTGACGCAGGAGATATAGGTTTTTGACCACAACCTAATTATTATAACTAAAGCACTATTCTAATAACACAGCCTGCATTACCTTTCACGCTTCTATCTACTTCTATGTAGTTTTCCGTAAGAAGCCTATTCCCTTCTATTATGGTTGCCCTTAAGCTCTTTCCTCTGTGAATTTCGTAGAAATTTTGTCTCTTTTCCCTGTCTAATTCCTTTAAGACCTTTACCCTTTGCTCCTTTGCAGAAGAGGATACCTTTCCTTGCATTTTGCCTGCTTTGGTAAAGGGTCTATCTGAGTAGGGGAAAACATGCATATAGGCTATGGGTAGCTCCTCTAAAAGTCTGTAGGTCTGCTCAAAGTCCTCTTCTGTTTCTGTAGGAAAGCCCACTATTATGTCCGTGCCTATGGCGGATATGGGTCTTTTGCTTATTATCTTATCTACAATCCTTACATAATCGCTCACTTTGTATTCCCTTTCCATAAGCTTTAAGATTCTGTCAGACCCGCTTTGAAGTGAAATATGAAAGTGGGGTGCTATCTTTTCCTCTGAAGTTATAAGCCCCAAAAGCTCTCCTCCTATTTCGGAAGGGTGCATGGAAGACAGCCTTATAAGTTCAATGCCCTTAATTTCTATAAGTCCTCTGAGAAGCTCATAAAGACTTGTTCCCATGTCCCAGCCATACTGAGTTAGCTGTGTGCCTGTTAGGACAACTTCTTGGAAGCCTTTCTGTGCCAAGAGTTTTACCTCTTTTATAACCTTCTCAAGTGGAACGCTTCTTACCTTTCCTCTCGCATAGGGTATTACACAAAAAGTGCAAAAGCGATTACAACCCTCTTGAACCTTTATAAAGGGTCTTGCCTTTTCAAAAAAGGTTATAAGGTCAAAGCTCTCAAGCCTTGACTGACGGAAGATGTTATCCACAAAGATATTTTTTCCTTTATCCTGCAGAAACTCCTCAACCAGCTCAACTATCCTATGCTTGTGAGAGTTTCCCACTACCATATCCACGTCCTGCATACTTGATAATGCCTGTGGATTTATCTGTGCGTAGCACCCTGTGGCTACCACTAAAGCTTTTGGATTTTTTCTCTTTGCTCTATGTATTGCTTGACGAGAGGACCTATCCGCCTCTGAGGTAACGGTGCATGTGTTTATTATGTAAACGTCCGCTTGTTCTTGGTCGTTTAAAACTTCGTAGCCTTTTGACTTAAAGTAGTTTGCTATAAGCTCCGTATCAAAGGCGTTGCTCCTGCACCCAAGGGTTATAAGAGAAACTTTCATAGGTTTTAAATTTAAACCTTGACAAGAGGAAAAAAGTAAGTATATATATACTATCATGTGAAGGAGGTTTTGCATGTTTACCATAACCGAGTATCTGACCGAAGAACACAGAG
>JAXSNY010000015.1:0-16124 GCA_037925365.1 Aquificaceae bacterium | reverse complement strand
AAGTAGCTCAATGAGGGTGAAACCCTTTGCCTTGTTGAGCTCTACCGCTTGCCTTGTGGCTCTAAGTAGCTTTTTCATGACTACCCTCCTTTAAAGTATTTCCTCTCTCTGCCCGGGCTGAGAGGATAGTAATAGTTTATATCCCTAATATATAATGTCAAGGGTTTCACGAAAATTTCACGAAACTACTTCTCTGAATACACTGCAAAAGCCACAGACAAAGACAACAAGCCTAAGCCTAAAAACTTAAAAAGTGTGTAGCCTGTGCTTATTAGATACATTGCTACGAGGGGTAAAGAGTAGGCAAGGGTTAGCCAAGCCTTGTCCTTTTTAAAGTTCAAACTTAAGAAGGCAGATATGGGAGGTGCACCTTTTGAGTTAAAAAAGACGTGGTAATAGAGAGCTATAAAAGATAGACTAAGAAGAAGTCTTAGCCATGCAATAACTGTGCTACTTGAAAAAAGTGTAGAAAGCAGTTGATAAAAGTCTTGAGACCAAAGGGATAGCCTTAGAATATAGAAAAGTAGTAGGTTTTCTAAAAATAGAGAAAGTATTATAGGGAGGGGTTGTTGCTTAGTGGTTTCATCTATGGGTATTAGTTCACAAAGTCCTGCCAAAGAGGACTTAAGGGCGTTTATATCTTGGTCTTTTATTTCTATAACTGCCTCTTGTTTGTTTTTTTGAATAGAGCTATACAGTGGTGCTGGGTTTATGCCAAGCTCAGAGAGCTTTAGGGCTAAAACCTCCAAGTTTTCCTCTGTTATACCTTTTATAAGCACCTTTCTCATTGCGATATCACCGTAGGAGTTATAAATATAAGAAGTTCGGTATCAAACCTTCTTACCCTCTCTTGTCCGAATAGGTATTTGAGTATAGGAATCCTTACAAGTCCAGGCACACCTTCATCAGTCATACCTTCCTGATTATCTATTATGCCTCCAAGCACTACAGTTTGACCATTTTCCACGATTATCTTGGTCTTTACCTCTTTTGTGTTTATGGCAGGTCCCTGTGGAGTTTGCACTCCCACTGTATCGCGTTTTAGCTCTATATCTAATAGTATCCTACCATCTGGTGATACAATTGGAGTAACGTCAAGCTGAAGCACTATATCTTTGAACTGCACATTGGGGACAGCTGTGCCACCACCACCAACTGCAGCAGTCTGATAGGGAACTTGAACACCCTGTTTTATGGTAGCTTTTTGGCTGTTGATGGTTACCACTGTAGGTTTTGCTAAACTTTTAGCCTTGTCTAATCTTTCAAGGGCTGAAATCCTTAGGTTAAGAGCGTTGAGAACACCCCTCTGATAGGTAAAGGTCAATATACCGCCAGGTGTGGCAGAAAGTCCAGGGACTGGGTTTAATGGTGTGGTTGTGCCTATATTTGAACCGATACCTCCACTCCAAAACTGTGGAACATTAGCTTGTGATAACAAGGCATTCCAGTTTATGCCAAGCTCTCTGAGGGATTCTTCTCTAACCTCTACTATGCGTGCCTCTATGGACACTCTTACGGGGCTTTCGCTTATGTAGTCTTTGAACCTTTCTTGTATAATTTGTAAAACATCTGGGTAGTCGGTTATCATAACCGCGTTAAACTCCTTTATTATAGGAGTTGGGGCTTTCTGAGTTTGTTGTTGTGCCTGAATCTGTTGTTGAGGCTGTGTTTCCTGCTTTTCTACGAGAGCACCCCCGCTTAGCACCATACCTGCTTCAGACCTTAGAGGCTCTATCATCTTTATAAACTCATCGGGGCTTATGTATTTTAGGTAGAAAATCTTTGTTACTGGTCTCTTTTCGGAAGGTACTGTAGCCAAAAAGGATTCTAAGATTTTTGAATAAAGCTCCATCTGTTTTACATAATCAGTTATAACTAAAGCAGAGAAATCGTAGACTTTAGTGATGATGGTATCTTGCTTAGCGTATGGTTTTATTCTTTTCTCTGCTTCGTCAAGGTTTATGCCTTTTAAATAAAACACTCTTGTGAGCCTCTCTTCTACTGGAACTAAAGCCTCCGCAAGTTTTCTGTAGTCTTTAAGAGTTGGCTCAAGCCTTCTTATGTTCTTTTCTTCATCTCTTACGTATATAGTCCTCAAGGTTTTGTCTATAACCACCTCCGCAGAGGGGGATACACGAGCCTTTAGAAAATTTATAATCTCTTGAACCTGCTTATCATCCAATCCTGCCATATTTATGTTTATCTCCGCCCCCTTTGTAATGCGAAATAAATTCCTATCCATTGGGACTGCTATAAGTCCGTATTCTTTGAGAATTATATTCATAGCCTCCCCTACTGGCAGTGGTCTATATATGGTAACGCTTACGGTTTTTTGTAGGTCTTGAGAAATATCTGGGTCAAATATAACGTTCATCTCCGAGACTTCAGCAATAGCCTTCAATACTGTCTCAAGTTTTACGTTCTCAAATCTCATTTCCCTTAAAGTTTGGGAAAAGGACAAGCCCACAGGCACAAGAGTCATAAAAAATATAAGTAGGCTCTTCATTTTTTATCTCCCTCTATTCTGTCCTTCTTCATAAACTGCAATGGGTTTTTGTCAACTTTTATCGCCCTAACAGACCCATCCTTTCCCTCAATCACCACGTAGTTTTCCACTTTTCTCCCTTTTTCTACTACTATATAACCCACCGCACCCTCAAGGCTCTGAAAAGGCTGTTGGGAAAAGGAAAAGCCAAAGGCAAGCGTTAACATGACTGTTTTTTTCATCATAGCTCTGGCTCCTCCTTCATAATTATATATATAACCAACTCCGTTTTCAAAATGTTTCCTTCTGGTGTGAGATTAAGAGACAAAGGGTAAGAGGTTATTCCTTCCGATTTCAAGCTTTTTAGGAAGTTTCTCAAGGAGTCGTAACTACCTAATAATGTTACCCTTAGTTCGCTTCTTAGAAAACTAACACCTTCCTGTTGCGATGCTGGTTGTGCCTGTTGTTGCTGTTGTTGCTGTTGTTGGTCTTGAGACTGCTGACCTCCCTGTATCTCTTTGACGAACTTTTTTTCACCGTCTTGGAAAAGAACATAATTGACCTTTTGAGGGCTTGAAATCTGCATGTTTATAACAATCAATCCCGATTTTTGGGCTATTTTCCCTATATTTCTTATTATCAAACCTATTTCTTTTTGTGTTGGTATTTGCCCTACAAGGCTTAGAAGTTCTCTTTCTTTTTTTATATATTCTTCTTCTAACCTCTTTTTTTCTTTCTTTAGGTTTTCTATTATCCCTAAGTTCATACTTGCACGGATACTATCTATCTCAGATTTAGTGTTTTGCAGGTCTATTCTTAACTTGCTAACTTCTTCGCTAGTAGAAGAGATTAGCATAAGCCATATGTATACTATCAATATCAAAGGAAGTCCAAGTATAAGCGTGTATCTTTGCCAAGTAGGAAGAGCTTTAAACTGGGCTATAATCTTCTCCATGCTTCACCTTACCTCCTGAAGATTTTTCTCTGCGGAGAGCTTTACAGTGTAGTATTCAAAGCCATGAGGATTTAACTTTCTTTCAAGTTGTGTGAAAGAAGCCCTCTGGGATAAAGATTCTATAGCTTTCCCATAGGAACTAAGACTAAAATAGTCAAGAGAACTTATCTCAAACTCCGATGTGAGCTTTTGCTGGTTTATATCCAAAAATTGTCTATATGAAGTGAGCCATGAAGTTTTTGGAGTTTGAGAGGTATAAAGGTAAAAACTTGCATTAAAGGTTTCATAATAGGCTTTTAAACCTATGATTATGTCCTTACTTTTTTCTACTTTTTGTATTTGTTTATTTAGGTTGGCAATTGTTTCTTCTATTTGTTTTTTCTCGTCAAGGAATCTTCTCGCTTGTGCCTGAAGTTGAACCTTTTGTGCATTGAGAGTGTCCAACTGATTTTTCAAATTGTCCCTCTCGGTTTTAAGCTTCCAATAATAACCCAATACCGCCACCACACCAAGCCACAGAAAAACTCCTGCATAATACTCCCACCCTGCCTTAAATAGCTTCTGAACTATTAAAGTTTTAAGTGATGATAAATCAAAGCTTATGCCCTTTTGCGTCTTCTCCCTTTTTACTTTGGCTAAGTTTATCTTTATCATCCTTCCATCCCCCTTATACTTAAAATATACGAAATAAAGAAGTTTGGTTTAAGCTCCTCAAGGTCAAGAATACCAAGTATAGGAAGGTTTTCCATGATTCGCGTAAGCATTTCCTCATCTGCGATTATGGGTCCTGCTACATACATACTGGAAAGGTCGTTCAGAACCACAATGTTTCTAATCTCCGCAAAAAAACTTTCAAGGGACTCCTCATCCCTGCTTTTCAAGAACTCCGAGAAGCTCCAATAGGTCACATAGTAGCTTATATTGTCGAGTGAATAGGTGGTTAGTATGGAGTAGTTATAGTCAATGTAAAGAATGGAAAAGGGAACAGGGAGCTTGTGATAAAGTCCGTAATTTATTATAGCGACAACCTCATAGTCAAGGGTATGAAGCTTAAGCCCTACATTCTCAACCACTTCCCTTATACTTTCAACTGTTTCTTTGCGAGAGAGCACTAAAACCACACCCACCTGTTTTCCTTCAGCTCCTGGCTCCAGTATAAAGTAGTCGTAATAGGTTTCTTCTCTCATGGCGGAGAGCTCCCTCTTTATAGACCACTCTATTGCACTCTGTAGGTCCTTCTTGCTCATGGATGCAGGATATTTGTAGAACTTGAGAAGCCCATCGTTGACTGGTATGCAGGCAGTTACCCATTTGCCAGAGAGCCCGTATTTTTGAACGACCTCTCTCAGGACTTTTTCCTTATCCTTCCCCTCAAGGTTTACTTCAATGGGTTCTGAAAGGGGCTTTTTGTCTTTCCCCAGCTCCAAAAGCCTTATAACCTTGTCTGTATAATGTAGACCTAAGACTGTTTTAGTTTTCTTCCCCAGAGATGGAAGAGAAAGGCTTAGCTTCATGGCACAACTTCTTTCATTTTACTTTCTGCCTCCGCAACCACGAGCATGGTCTTAAGCACAGAATCTGGGTTTAGAGATATGCTGTCTATACCCTGCTCCACAAGAAAGACAGCAAACTCTGGAAAGTCCGAAGGTCCCTGACCACATATACCCACTTTTTTACCCTTTTCCTTTACGGTTTGTATAAGGTGTGCTATGAACCTCTTTACCGCCTCGTTTCTTTCGTCATAAAGGTGTGCTACAAGTCCAGAGTCTCTGTCAAGACCAAGGGTTAGCTGTGTGAGGTCATTGGAGCCTATAGAAAAGCCGTCAAATATCTCCGCAAACCTGTCCGCAAGTATCACATTACTTGGAAGTTCAGCCATTACATAGACTTCAAGCCCGTTTTCCCCCTTCCTCAATCCGTATTCTTCCATTACCCTAAGCACCCTTTCTCCCTCCTCGGGTGTTCTACAAAACGGTATCATAACCTTTGTGTTGGTCAAGCCCATCTTGTTGCGCACCCTTAGTATTGCCTGACACTCAAGCCCAAAGGCGGGTTTATAGACCTCTGAATAATACCTTGATGCGCCCCTCCAGCCCAGCATGGGGTTTTCTTCCTCTGGTTCAAAAAGCTCACCGCCTATTAGCCCTCTGTATTCGTTGGACTTAAAGTCAGAAAACCTAACAATGACCGAGTTCGGATAGAAGGCGGAGGATATTTTAGCAACACCGTAAGAGAGCTTTTTCACAAAATACTGAGCCTTGTCCTCATAGCCAAAGGTGAGGCTCTCTATGTCCTCTATGAGCTTTTGAAGGTTTATCTGTTTTTTGTCCTTGCCCTTTGCCAGCCTGTCTGAAAGCGGTGGCTTTGCATACCTGTATATGACAGACATGCTCACATTACCCCTGTCATCCAAAAGACCCTGAGCCCTTAGCTCTTGGTATAGTTCCTTTATCTCTGCGTAGTGTAGGAGGGCAAGGGGGTGTATCTTTATGTAGTTGGCTATTATGAACTCTTCTCTGGCAAGTCCCACGCCGTCGTTGGGTATGGAGGAATACTTAAAGGCGGACTCTGGATTGCCCACGTTCATCATTATCTTTGTGTTTGTCCTTGGGAGGTTTTCAAGGTTTATCTCCTCAACCTCAAAAGGGACAAAGCCTTCGTAAACATAACCCACCTCACCCTCCGCACAGGAAAGGGTAACCTCCATGCCTGTTTTGAGTATCTCTGTGGCTTTGTGAGTGCCTACTACCGCGGGTATTCCAAGCTCTCTTGCTACTATGGCTGCGTGTGCGGTTCTGCCTCCCCTGTTGGTTATTATGCCCTTCGCCTTCTTCATTACAGGTTCCCAGTCGGGGTCTGTTATGTCGGTGACCAGTATCTCACCTTCTTGAAACTGTCCCGCATCTTTTAGGTCGTGTATGACCCTTACCTTTCCGTGGGCAATTTTGTCACCTACCGCTATGCCATAAACTATTCTTTTCTTTGCCCTTTCTTCAATAGGCTGGATGAACTTGTAAACCTTGAGGATGTTTTCTTCTCTTCTTGAATGCACAGTTTCCGGTCTTGCCTGCACCACAAAGAGCTGATTAAGCACTCCATCCTTTGCCCATTCTATGTCCATGGGCATCCACTTGCCATTTTTTCTTGAGTAGTAATCCTCTATGAGTATGCCCCATCTTGCAAGCTGGAGAATCTCATCATCAGATAGTGCAAACTGCTTTTGCTCTTGGAGGGACACGTTTACCACCTTGACCCTCTCCTGCCCAGTGCCATAGACCATCTTTCTGTCTTTTCTTCCCAGCTTTTTCTCAATTATGGCAGAGTATCCAGCCTGAAGAGTGGGCTTGAAGACCATGTATTCGTCGGGAGTTACCATACCCTGAACCAAAAGCTCACCAAGTCCATAAGAGGCGTTTATCACCACCACGTCCTTAAAGCCAGATTCCGTGTCAAGGGTAAACATGACACCAGAGGCACCCATATCAGAGCGAACCATCTTCTGCACGCCCATGGCTATGCCTACCTTGAAGTGGTCAAAGCCAAAGGACTCCCTGTAGGATATGGCTCTGTCGGTAAAGAGAGAAGCAAAGCCGTTTTTTACTGCGGTCAGCACGTTCTCCGCACCCACCACATTGAGGTAAGTCTCTTGCTGTCCTGCAAAGGATGCATGGGGCAGGTCTTCTGCGGTGGCAGAGGATCGCACCGCTACATCCACCGCAAAAGAGCCATACCTCTCTGAGAGTTTTTCATAGTAGTTTTTTATTCCCTCTTCAATCTCCCTTGGGAACTCACCACCCTTTATAAGTTCTCTTATCTGGTGACCCTTCTTCGCAAGGTCTATCACATCCTTTGGGTCAAGCCCACGAAGTATCCTCCTTATCTCCTCCTCAAGTCCGTTATGCTCAATGAATTTGTAGTAAGCCTCAGAGGTTACCACAAAACCGTAGGGAACATTGACGCCAAGGGAAGACAGGTTTCTTATCATCTCACCAAGAGAGGCATTCTTTCCCCCCACAAGGGGTATATCCTCGATGCCCACCTCATCAAGCCACACAAGATACTTCATGCCTTACCTCCTTCTGTTACTATCTTGCTAAAATCCGCAAACCTGTTAAAAAGTTTTTTTATTCTGTAAAGAAGGGCAAGCCTGTTTTTCCTTACCTCTTCTCTGGGGTCCATTACTAAGACCCTATCAAAGAACCTATCTATGGGTTCCTTTAGGACGGACAAGCTGAGTAAATCCTGCGTGTCTTCTAGGCTCCTATAGGCTTGCCAAAGGCTTTTTTCCTCTTCCTCTTGGAATAGCCCTTCTTCTACCATATCTTCCCTCCATTCTGAGGGCAGTATCCTTACCACCCTCCTGTAGGCTTCTACTATATGTTTAAATTTTTCCTCCTCTCTGAGGCTGGCAAGGGTTTTTACTATGATTATAGCCTCATAGGGTCTGAATGGGCTTTTCACTTCAAGAACCGCCCTAACAAGGTCGTAGCCATAGGGGTCAAGGTAGGCTTCAAGCCTTGCTTCAAGAAACTTCTCCATGTCTTTTGTATAGCTTTCAAGCAATGCGGAAAGGTCTATGTTCCACCCAAAGTGCTCTAATATGGCAAAAAGCCCTTGAGCAAGCCTTTTCATACCGTAGGGGTCTGAGCTTCCCTTTGGGGCTTCGCCCACCGTGATGAGAGTGTTTAGACTGTCAAGTCTATCCGCTATAGATAGTACAGCAGAGATATCGCTTGAGGGCAATGGGTCAGAGGCCCTTACTGGAAGATAATGTTCATACAAAGCAAGGGCAACTTCCGGGTCTTCACCCTGCTTGAGGGCGTATATGTATCCCATATAACCTTGAAGTTCGTCAAGCTCCCTTACCATCTGCGTAAGAAGGTCTACCTTACAGAGCTGGCTTGCCCTCTCTATCTTTCTCTTCTTATCTTCGGAAAATCCCAGAAGGTCCGCCAGTTTCATGGCAAGTGCTCCAACCCTTCTGACCTTCTCTAACATACTGCCGGCCTTTGGATGGAATAGAACCTCCGACAGCTGAGGGAGAAGCTCCTCCAAAGGTTTTTTGAGGTCTTCTCTGTAGAAAAACAACGCATCCTCAAGTCTTGCCCTTATCACCTTCTCGTAGCCTCTAACGATTACACCATCTCTTGGATAGTTGTTGCTTATGGCTATAAAGTAGGGCAGGAGCCGGCCCTCTTTTTCTACGCAGAAGAACCTCTGATGATGGGCAAGGACGGTCATTATAACCTTGTCTGGAAGCTCAAGGTATTTTTCTTCAAACTCTCCAACTACCGCAAAGGGAAACTCTACGAGGTTTGCCACCTCCTCTTCCAAACCCTCGGGGTAAAAGGGATTTCCGCCAAGAGCATAAGCCTCATCCCGAAGAAATGCAAGCACCATACCGAGCCTTTCTTTATAGTCCGCAATAACATAACTACCCTTAAGAACCTCAACATAGTCCCCTGCGCTCCTGAGCTCCACTTGACCGGGGGAGAGTATTCTGTGTCCGTAGGTTATCCTGTTAGCCTTTAGCTTTCCGAAGGAGAGGGGAAGAACTTGGTCACCGTAAAGGGCACATATCCATCTTATGGGTCTTGAAAACCTGAGGTTTGAAGAATCCCACCTCATGGTTTTTGGGAAGGGGACAGATTGGAGAAGTTCCTCAAAGGTTTCTGAAAGTCTCTCAAGGGGTGAGGATTCTTTTACCCTCCTTCTTATAGCCACATACAGACCCTCACCCTTTTGAACTTCAATGGCTTCTTCCATGCTTGCCTTGTTTCTTTCAAGAAAGGCAAGAAGTGCCTTAGTGGGCTTTCCTTCCTTATAGGCTACCTTAACTGGTGGACCGTAGATGGTTTCTTCCCTCTCAGGGGCTATGTTTTGAAAGTCTTTAACAAAAAAGGCAAGCCTTCTCGGTGTTGCAAAGGTTTGGATGTCTTCTCTCTGCAGTATGTGGTGGAGTTTTTCTTTCAGATGCTCTACCGCGCGCAGTATAACACCTGCAGGCATTTCTTCCGTTCCTATTTCTATAAGAAGGTCTTTCATGCTAATCCCCCATGAGAGAAAGGGCTTGTGCCATATTGGCAAAGTAGGTGTTGGGACTTTTTTCTTCTATCTTTTTCAAGACCGCCCTTGCCTCTTCTTTTCTCCCTTCCGCTTTGAGAATCTGAGCCTTTAGCAGGAGAGAACTTGCGTAATTAAAGTCCTCTTCCCTTATGCTCTCCAGTTCTCTAAGAGCATCCTTGTTTTTACCCTCCCTAAAAAGCTCATAAGCATACCTTTCTCTGTAGAAGGATAATAGCTCCCCGTCTTTTAGGCTTTTTGTTATTTCACCGAGCACCTCATGGATATTAACCTTGCTCTCCTTTGAATGCTCCGAAATGTAGAGCTTATAGGAAAGAAGAAGAGGTTTCATGGGGCTGTTAGGGGTAGAGTTTATAAGCTCTTCGGACTTTTTGTAGTTGCCTGCTTGAAGAAGTTTTCTTATTTCGTATTCTTTGTAAGAAGCCTCCTGAAGTTTACGATTTCTGTAGTTATCCCAAAGGAGAAAGCCTCCAACAAAAAGGACAACAACCGCTATAAGACCACCTACCCTTAACAGAATATCCATCATCAATAAGATTATACACCCACAGGCTGAGGTCTAAACCTGCTCTTAATATCAAAGACCAGAGCACTTGCCACAAATATTGAGGACATAGTTCCCACCACAACACCCACTACAAAGGAGAACATTATGTTAGAGAGGGCTGGACCTCCAAACATAAAGAGCATGAGAGAAACCACAAAGGTGGTAAGAGATGTCATTATGGTTCTTGCAAGGGTCTGGTTTATGGAGATGTCTATCAAGTCTATAAAGGGTGTTCCCTTCCTTATCCTGAGGTTTTCCCTTATTCGGTCAAAGACCACTACCGTATCAGAAACCGAATAGCCTGCCACAATAAGAAGGGCCGCCACCACATCAAGGTTTACTTCCCTTTGGGTTATAGAATATGCACCCACCACTATAAGCACATCGTGAGCCAGAGCAATTATAGCTCCAAAAGCCCAAAGGGGTTCAAACCTATATCCAAGGTAAAGAAGTATGCCAAAAATGGCAATTAGCATAGCCCATATTGCCTTTTGACGAAGCTCAGAGGTTATTATTCCTCCTATGCTTTCAGACCTTATTAGTTCGTAGTTGGAAAGGGTCTTCAGCTTTTCAAGAGCTGGCTGTGTGGGGTCTCCAAGTCTTAACTTTACCATAACCGTTCCCTGTGCGGTGTCCTGAACTTGAAAGTGAGAGTATCTTGCCTCTTCAAGAAGTCTTCTTACCTCTCCAACCTTTACAGGCTTTTCAAACTTTACCTCAAGAACACTACCACCAGTAAAGTCAAGCCCAAGATTGAGACCCTTGTAAAAAAGAGATAGAAGGCTTAGGATGAGAAGCAAGAGGGATATAACATAGGCATAATACCTGAGGCTCATAAAGGGTACACTTTTCATGTTTATAATTGTAGCATGCTTTACCTTATGGCTCTTTTGGTGCCTCTGCTTTACTTTTTTAACTTGGGAAGTTTTCAAGTTTGGTCTCCCAACGAAGCCTTTTATGCGGACTCCGCACGCAGAATGCTACAGAGTGGTGATTTCATAACACCATACTATAATGGGGAGCTAAGGCTCAACAAACCACCCATGACCTATTGGCTTGTGGCTCTGGGCTATTACCTCTTTGGTGTTAATGAGTTTGCCCTCAGGTTTATGCATTCCCTTCTTGGGCTTGGGACGGGCCTCATAACCTTGCTAATGGCAAGAGAGCTTACTGGAAGCTGGAGGGTCGGGCTTTTGAGCTTTGTGGTGCTTACCCTATCTTTGCAGTTCTTTGCCAATGCCCATTATGCCTCTCCAGAGTTGCCCTTTACCTTCTTTATAACCCTTAGCCTTTATCTGTGGCTTTTATACTACAGGAGGAAAGACATATTTTTCCTGCCTATCGCTCTTCTTTCTTCCTCTCTTGCCATGCTTGTAAAGGGTCCTGCGGGCTTTGTCCTGCCAGCGGGCGTAGTCTTTTTATACCTTCTTCTAACAGACCCAAAGGAGCTTCTCAAACTTAGGTTTTACCTTCTCAGCCTTTTTGCCCTTGCTCTGGGTCTTTGGTGGCAATTCTATCAGCTCCTTACCAAGGGAAGCCTCTTCTGGAAGGTCTTCTACCGAGAAAATATTAAGAGGGTCTATCATGGCAATGAGCCCTTCTACTTTTACTTAGCAGACCTAAATGTGAGCTTCTTACCCTATTCGTTTATCTTCTTCCCAGCACTTCTTTGGGTAGTCCTAAGGGTCAGAAGAGAATACGCCTTTCCCCTCCTGTGGTTTTCTTTTGTTTATGGGCTCTTTAGTCTTATCGCTCAAAAGATACCCGTTTATGTGCTTCCTGCCTTTCCCGCCCTTGCCATTATTACCTCTGGCTTTTTGGAGTCTCAGGATTGGGAGAAGCTCAAGAAGACTATATCCCTTACACTCTCTGCACTAATAGTGTTTGTGCTTCTTATTGGTGTGTTCGTCTTTTCACTAAATACCTTGCTTTTACTTCTGTTGCCCCTCCCCTTTGTGCTTTTCCTTAGGGACTATAGGCTCTCGCCTGCGGTGGCTGGTCTCTTGATTGTGGTGTTTCTCAAATTTGGGCTACTGCCAGAGCTGGAAAACAAAAGGCACGTGAGAGAATTGGGTCATTTTATAAGAGAGCTTGACCCTACTGGGGCAAAGCCCACATATGAGGTGGGACACTTCCACCATAGCCTGCCCTTTTACGCAGAGAGGAGAATAATAAGGGACAGACAGCCAGAAAGTGGCTCTATCGTAGTTTTCAAGCTAAACTCCTTTGAAGGCTGTGAGCCAGTTAGGACCTTCAGGCTTTATACTGGCTCAGAAAGCAGACTTTTTAAATTCCTCATGGATGCACTCAAAGATAAAAACTTTGCAAATTTTGGCGTATGCCTTTACTGACCGGGGACTTGAATAATGATAAACTCCGCCCTTCTGTTGGTAAGCCTTCCTATGGGAGTGGTGTTATCCGCTATGTATCTTTCTTTTCCAAAGCCAGCGACTTCTATCCTGTCCGCAGGTATGCCAGCTTCTATAAGATAATCTCTTACCGCCTGAGCTCTTCTTAGAGAAAGCCTGTCGTTATACGCTTTTGGTCCTATGTTGTCCGTAAAGCCTTCTATCCTTACCTTTACATTGGGGTTTTCCTTAAGGGTTTTTACCACCTCGTTGAGAAGTGGGATGTATTCCCTTTTTATGCTGTGTTTACCAAAGTCAAAATGCACCCTTGCGGTCACCATGAGGGGCTCTTCCTGAGGCTGAGCTGGCATAGAAGCAGGTGCGGGAGGAAGTTCTACCTGTTCAGCCTCTGCAAGCTCCGGAACAAAGGGCTTTCCCGTATAGCATTCAAGGTTTCCTTCTCTGGCAATATTCACCTTCTGTATGGCATTCTTAAGCTCTATCTGAGCCTTTTCGTAAAAATTCACAACTCTTGTGACGCTGGGTTGGGGTTTTGAAAGCTCATAGGCCATGGCATCGTAATAGACTTCCGCTCTTGCAAGTTCTGCAGGAGCACAGCTCAAGGCTTTGTTTTCTCTTGCATACCTTAGTGCGGAGTTCAAGGAGTTTATGTCAATTCCAAGGGCCTTTTCGTATTCTACCCTCATTTTTGAACCTTCTTCTTCTTTAACCTTCTTTGTCTCTTCCTGAGTTATGAATTCTATGCTATCAAGAGCCACCTTTTCTGAGGCAGTTTTAGAAAGAGCGTTAAAGCTCTTTACCATAAAGAGCCTTGAGCCTACTTCATCCATTTCGGAAGCCAGCAAGTTAGCCACATCCCTGCTCGCCCTTGCCTTCTCAAAGTGGTAGGGGTCCTTCTTGTCTGCCTCTTCCTTCTTTGCAAGCTCAATTCTTCTCTGAACTTGATTTATGCCTTCAAGAAGTCTTATGTTAGAAAGGTCTTGTGCAAATAAGAATGTGGAGCTTATTAGTAATAGTAAAATGCTAAGCCTTTTCATGCTTCTCTCCTTTCTCTTTATTCTACAATAAAATTTTACGAAACCACCACAAGAAGGCTCTCCTTTTCAAAGGAGAGATAAATTGTGGTAAAATAGATAATACTATCCTCTGGTATGCGGGATATAAATATAGCATACCCTACCGTTAGACTGGCGGGAAGTTAAGCCCTGAGAAAGGGAAGTTCCTCATTTTAATGAGGAGAGGAAGTCACATCATGCGGGCTGTTCTACAAAGGGTTAGGGAGTCAAAGGTTATTGTGGAGGGCGTAGAGGTGGCAAGCATAGGGGAGGGGCTTAATATACTCTTAGGTGTAGGTGTGGGAGATACAGAGGAAGATGTGAAAAAGCTCGTAGAAAAGACAGTGAGCCTTCGTATATTTGAAGATAGCTCTGGAAAGTTTAACCTTTCTATTCTTGATATAAAGGGCTCCGCACTTGTGGTTTCCCAATTTACTCTTTACGCTAACGTAAGAAAAGGTAGGAGACCCAGCTTTGAGCTTGCGGAGAAACCAGAGAGGGCAAAGGAGCTTTACGAACTTTTTGTAAAAAGGCTCTCGGAGTATGTGCTTACCCAGTGTGGTGTGTTTGGTGCTATGATGGAGGTTCATATAGTCAACTGGGGACCCGTCACCATAATTCTTGACAGTAAAGAACTTTAGAGCTCTATCTCCACAAGCATGCTAAAGGGAACTGCTATACGGAACAGATGTCCAGGTTTTAAGGTGGGGAGAAGCCTCAGCTGGTCTTCGGAGGGATACTCAAAAAACTGAGATACTGCGTTTATGTCGTTCTGGGTTATGAGCCTGAAGATTGCCTGAGTGTTTAATTGTGATAGCACATATTTGCTTAGGTTTGCAGGTCTTTGAGATACCGCCACGAGACCTATGCCGGACTTTCTCCCTTCAAGGGCTACTCTCTTGGTCATGTTTATAGCGAAGTTTTCCTTGCCAGTTGGGACATCTGTAGCACCCCTCTCTGGAGCAAAGTTATGAGCTTCTTCAAGCACCACAAGCCTTTTCAAAGGATTGGACCTTGCCAAAGACAAGATTTCTCGGAGTATCAAACCAGTCAAGTTCAATCGCGTTGTTAAGTATAACTTCAAGTTTTACCCCCTTAGGAAGTCCTTCAAGGATCTTTTCCATCATACACTTATCAATCCAAGGCGAGGCTATCTTGAGGCTTTTTTTAGCTTTTGCTATTTCCTCCTTTATGGGCTCAAGAAAATTCTTCATTTTGAAACTCCACCCAATTCCTGAATACCCTCACAAGTTCAAAGGTTCTGCTTCTGAGTTTGTTAAGGGTTTCCGTGTTCTCTAGTATGAAGTGAGCGTATCTCATCTTCTCTTCAGGTGGCAGTTGGTTTCTCCATCTCCTCTCAAAGTCCTCCAAACTGTAGCCTGCTCTCAAGGCTCTTTCCTTGCAAAGTTCGTAAGGTGCATACACAAGCGCCGTCGCGTGGTAGTTTCTATATGTGCCTTTCTCTATTAACAGGGTTGCTTCCACGACCACAATGCTATTTGAAGGAAGCCTTCTAAACTCTTCATCAAGCCTTCTGTATAGTTCAGTATGAGTTATACTTTCCAACAGTCTTAGGCTATGTGGGTCTGAAAAGACTATCTGTGCAAGTGTTTTTCTGTCAATGTTTCCCTCCCTGTCAAGCACCCTATCGCCAAAAGCCTCTACTACCTTTTTGTAAACTTCACCCTTTTCTTCGTAGAAGGACCTTATTATTCCGTCCGCATCAAAGACCTGAAAACCAGCCTTTTGAAAAAACTTTCCCACGGTGGATTTACCAGAACCAAGATTCCCCGTTAGGGCTATCTTTAACATTAAGAGATATTTTAAACGGAGGTGCGGTCATGAAAAAGTTTTATATATCCCTTTTGCTTGTAAGCCTTTGCTTTGCCTCAGAGGGAGAGCTTATCTTTAAAAACTCCTGTATGAGATGCCATACGGATAAGGATAAGAGACCCTTGGGCTATCTGAAGGAAAAGTATAAGGGCAAGCCTGAGGCGGTTATGGAGCTTGCTAAAAGATGCCCATGGGGTCAAGGCTTGTCGGATATGGAGATAGAGCTTGTAAGCAAGTGGCTCGCAGGTATAAAATAGAGCTATGGGTTTGGCTGAAAGATATCCAATAAGATACACGGTGGAGGACTGGAAGCACTGGCAAGGAGACTGGGAGCTGGTGGAGGGCGTTCCCTACGCTATGGCGTCGCCTACGCCGGTGAACCAGATGCTACTCAGTCGGCTCTCTTGGCTTTTGATAACAAAGCTGACAGAGTGTCCTCAGTGTGTAGTCTATTCAGAGCTTGATTGGTATGTTAACTATGATACAGTTATAAGACCTGATTTAATGGTGCTTTGTGGGGATATTCCGGAGAGAGTAGAAAGACCTCCAGAGCTTGTGGTGGAAATAGTTTCGCCCTCCAGCAGGCATATGAACGAAGGGCTGAAATTTGAGCTGTGTGAAAGGGAGAGTGTGAAATACTTTGTCTTGGTCTACCCCGAAGAGAGAAGCGTTAGGGTCTTTGAGCTTTTGGGGGATAAATACGAAGAAAAATCTGACAAGAGTTTCAAGCTATCAGCCTGTGAAGTTGAAATTGATTTTGCAAAAATCTTTGTTTAGGGGGTATGGCATGCTTACG
>JAXSNY010000014.1:0-16187 GCA_037925365.1 Aquificaceae bacterium | reverse complement strand
ATTCTGTCAGTTAACCTTGATATGGTGCTTGCAGAAAGTCTTGTGCCATAGATGTCTTCAAGGATGTCTTGGATGTCTCTTGTAGATAAGCCTTTAGAGTATAGTAGGAATAGTTTTTCTTGGAGTTTTTTAAGCAGGACTTTTTCGCCTTTTGGGACGATTGTGGGTTCAAACTCAGATAGTCTTGATTTGACCTGAGGGGGTATTGATGGTTTTTTCGTATGAACTGCTGTGTCCAAAAACCTTTTTTCGGGGACATATTCATGACCTACCATCAACATAGACCTTAGTTCATCATACCCAAGAATAGGTTTAATATCCATACCTTAAACACCACCTCAAACCTTATGTTCTCAAACCTCACACTACTCACATACTCGCCAAACCATCGCTTAAACACAGAAAAATAACTCTCTACAAACCACCGCTTCCCATACCCATTAGCCCTCTTCTATGCCCTCTTTCCCTTCTTATATGCCCTTACCACCATGTCCCTAAGCGTGTTCCCACTTACCTCTGCATTTGACCTTACCTTTACGCATGGCTCTATCCCATGAGAAACATCAGAAAGAGGATTAGGTTTCTGGGATAGAGGTGTGGTCTGCCTCCTTTCGGGTTTTTCTTTTGCTTTTACTCTTCTTGGAAAAGGGATGGGTCAATATTATTTTATCAGTGGTGTTATTGGACAGAGCAACTTGCAACTTGCGTTAAAATATTTAAGTCATGAGTGTGCTGGTCTTTGTGAGTATGACACCCTTGGGTAAAGGAGAAAGCGTCAGCGAGTATGTGGCAAGGGTTGTAGACATAGTAGACAAGTCTGGACTGCCCTATGTGCTTACTCCTATGGGGACCATAATAGAGGGAGAAACATGGGATGAGGTCATGTCTGTTTTGAAGGAGGGCTTTGAAGCTCTTAAGAAAGACTGTCCTCGCATATCCATAACTATGAAGATAGACTACAGGGAAGGAAAGTCTGGAAGAATTTTCAGCAAGGTAAAATCCGTAGAGGAAAAAATTGGAAGGGAAATAAAGAAGGCGACATAAAGTGGCGATAAAAAAGCTTACAAAGGAAGACCTAACTTACGGATACGCCTACACTTATTCTACAAAAGATGTAGAGCCTGCTGAACTTTTTCCTGGACAAGAAAGAGTAAAGTCCGCCTTTGACCTTGCACTAAGCACAGAGTCCAAGGGTTATAACCTTTATGTCTCGGGTCTTGATGGCATGCATAGAGTATGTGGAATCTGAGGCCGGGAGGAAACCTAAGGCTGTCTTTGCCTCTCTCCTCAAAAGTATTTTGAAGGGCTTAGGGCTTATAAAAAGGCTCGAAGGTAAGGAGGTGAGAAGGCACTACGACCTAGGTAACGAATTTTATCAGCTTTGGCTTGATAAGTCAATGACTTATTCCTGTGCCTTCTTTTCAGACAAAAACATGAGCCTTGAGGAAGCACAAAGTGAAAAGAGAAGGATAATATACGAAAAACTCCAGCTAAAAGAGGGAGACAGGCTTTTAGACATTGGCTGTGGGTGGGGTTCTATAATTCTTGAAACCGCACAGCTATACGGAGTTCAATCCACCGGCATAACCCTCTCTAAGAACCAGTATGAGTTTGTCAAGGAGAGAATAAAAAGCCTTGGTCTGGAGGGTAAGGCAGAGGTGTATCTTATGCACTACGAAGACTTGCCAAAGATCGGTAGAAAGTTCAACAAAGTGGTATCAGTAGGTATGTTTGAGCATGTAGGAAAGGGAAGGCATAGGAAGTTTTTTGAAGTGGTTCGTGAAATAATGAAAGATGGCGGACTTTTCCTGCTCCATACTATAGGAAAAATACATATTTCCGGGTGGCTACCTGCCCTCCATAGAAGAGGTGATCAGAGCTTCCAAAGGGTTTGGTTTCAACCTTATAGACATAGACAATTGGAGGCTTCACTATTATCTAACTCTGAAGGAATGGAAGAAGAGGTTTACTTCTACCGGGGAAGCAATAATCTTTTTCAGTTTCTCCTATCAATGGGTGTGCTAAACAGTTACCCAGTGATGAGAAGACACGTATGTCAGCCACTTCTAAGCTCATGAAGGTCTCCCAAACCCTTCTTTATAAACTCTCTCACAAAGGGTAATGAGGAGTTAATTATCTCCTCTCTTGTGCCTATTTTCACCACTTGACCATCCTTTATTATCATTATTCTGTCTGAAATAGAGAAGGCGGAAACGAGGTCGTGAGACACTACTATAGCAGTTGAACCTGTCTTCTCTCTGAGATTAACTATAAGCTCATCTATGAGCCTGCTGGTGATAGGGTCAAGTCCTGAGGTAGGCTCATCGTATATTATTAACTCTGGCTCTATGGCTATAGCCCTTGCTATACCAACCCTCTTCTTCATGCCACCAGAAAGCTCAGAAGGGTATAGGTCAAGGTGTTCTTCCGAGAGACCTACCATGTTTAGGTATTTCAAGGCGATGGATTTGAGTTCCTCTTCCTTGTAATTTCCATGCTCTAAGTGATAAAAAACTACATTCTCCCACACGGTAAGGCTATCAAAAAGTGCTGCACCTTGAAAGACATAGCCTATTCTCTTTCTAACATCATCAAGCCCCATCTGGCTAAGAGATGACACATCACTACCAAAAACCTCCACCCTTCCGCTGGTTGGCTTCAAAAGACCAACAATACATTTTGTTATGGTAGTCTTACCACTTCCACTACCACCTAATATGGTAAAGACCTGACCCTCATAAACCTCAAAGCTCACATCCTTGAGTATCTGCCTATCGCCTATCTGAAGATTAAGACTTTCCACAAAAACGAGAGGATTCATGAAGACCTCAAAGCATCAAGCACCAATTGATCAAGCTCCCCAGCCTTTTGGAGGTCTCCAGTGTGCATAAAGGGTATGGTTCCCGTTATTGTGCCACCCGGGAAGAGGTTGTTCTCCACGCTGTTTATCCTTATCTCAAATACAGAGACGGGAAACTTGACTTCCTCTATTCTGTCCTGAAGGAGGCTTGCGGTACCATAGCAGGCAAGGGCTTTGTCCTGAGCTATGAGCATAAGGCATGCCTGTCCAGTCTGTTGCATGTTTTTAGAGCTTTTGGCGTTGGAGCTGAGGGCAACCCTTATGGTTCTCTCGTCAATAGGGTATACCCATGTGATAAAGGTAAGGTGTATATTACCCTCTTTGTCAGAAGTGGCAAGCACCACAGGGAAAACGCCCAGATTATGCATAAGGTCCATAAGCTCCTTTGGAAGCATCTTTCACCTCCTGGTTAGTTTTATAAAAATATAAACCCTCTGCAGGGTAGTAATCAAAGACCCCACCGCTATGAGGACAACCGCAGGAAAGACAAGGTCAAGGGCTATGCCCGCCAGAAGGATAAACCACCTTTCTGGTCTTTCAAAGGTGCCCACCTTTAGCTCATAGCCAAGCCCCTCCGCCCTTGCTCTGGAGTAGCTAACTGTAAAGGAGAAAAGCATTGCCACGAGGGCAAAGAGGGACAGAAGTTTGTCCTTAGAAGACAGGGCTATGGCTATGAAGGGGAGAGCATCAGAGAGCCTGTCTAATAAAGAGTCAAGAAAGGCTCCAAAGTCTGAGTTTTTGCCAAGCCTTCTCGCAAGACTTCCATCCAGTGCATCAGACAGAGCTCCCAAGAGGAGAAGCACAAAGCTCAAGAGCAGATACCCAGAGTACAAGGCTAAGGAGCCAAAAAGCACAAAAACAAGCCCCATAAGGGTTATCGTGTTTGGAGTAGCACCGACCCTCTCCAAAAACACAAGGAAGGGCTCTGTTAATTTCTCAAAGGTAGGCTTTAGCTCTCTTACAATATAGCTCATATTCTTCTCCTACGGCGAGGGAGGGATTCGAACCCCCGGTGGGCTCTGAACCCACAGCGATTTTCGAGACCGCCCCGTTCGACCACTCCGGCACCTCGCCTCCTTTATAATTATAAGGCTTTGCCATGCTTATAGTCCTTTTTGCTTTGGGATTGCTCTCCATAAGCCTTTTTGAGGCTTTGGTGGTCCTTATTCTTTTCTACCTTCTGTACAAGGGTTTTAAGGGTTTTCGGTGTAAGGGAAGTCTGCTTTTGCCTCTCACTTTGCATGCCCTTGTGGTTTTGGTCTCTACTACTCTTTTTCATACCTCTCAGATAGGCAAGGCTATAGAAAGGGGCGTGTTTTTACTCTCTTACTGCTATGGTGGACTGCTTAGGGTGGGCGAGGAAAGTTTATATAGGTTTAACCTCTTTTTGGTGCTTTCAGGTCTGGCTCTTTTACCCTTGGTGTTTTACAGATACAGCCAAACAGGTCAACCTGCCATGTTTTGGGGTGGGTGGTTTGAAGTAGGAGCCTTTTACAGCATCTTTACGGTCGCAAGCCTTTCCCTTCTCTTTTATTCCAAAAGAGTTTACTACCTTTTACCCTTTCTCCTTTTTGTGGGTGTGGTCTTTTTTACCATGAGAAGGTCTGCCATGCTGGGGCTTGCCTTTGCCCTTTTGGTTTTTGCCCTTCTTGTGGGACAGAAGGTTTCTAAAAAAGCCTTCTGGGGCATTTTGCTTACCCTTTTTGTTGGCTTTGCAATAAGCACCGTGGTTCTTGTGCAAAAGGATATACGGTATAAGACCATGTATGAAATAGTGCTGGGACAAAAGCCTATAAATGACGAGACGCTAAACCACATATCCAGCTACCGCTGGGAGATAGCAAAGGCAGGTGTGCAGGTAGTAAAAAAAGACATACAGGAAAGAAACTGGCTTGCCCTTGCCATAGGTCATGGCATAAACTCAGGCTACTATCTTGAGCCAAAAAGCCCTGTGGGTGGGGTCTACGAGTCCATATTTTTACTTTCAGAGCTTATTGAGAAGGGTCTTTTAGGTCTTTTTGCGGTTCTTTGGGTCTATTACGCATACTTTAGGTTTCTGTTAGGCTTTAGGATAAAAGACAGCGTGGACTACCTTCTTATGCCTCTTTTACTTGCCCTTGGTTCTCACCTTGTGGGAACAGTCTTTACCTTTTTCTGGGATGCTATTCTACCCTTATATCTTGTGCTTTTTATGGTGGTGGAGAGGTTTAGGTCTTACAAACTTTCATTTTTTGAAAAATCCGAAAAAAAAGGAGATGCCACAAATAGTTAAACATATGGCTTTGGCTTACGCGTGCTTAAAAGTCCGTTAGTTTGTTTTTCTCCTTACCCTTATCTTACCACTCATGAGGTGGTGAAGTAGGCTCTTAAATAGGTTCTGAAGTGCTTTCTTATATTCCTCTGCTGTGTCCAAAAACCTTTTTTCATGGACATATTCATGACCTACCATCAACATAGACCTTAGTTCATCATACCCAAGAATAGGTTTAATATCCATACCTTAAACACCACCTCAAACCTTATGTTCTCAAACCTCACACTACTCACATACTCGCCAAACCATCGCTTAAACACAGAAAAATAACTCTCTACAAACCACCGCTTCCCATACCCATTAGCCCTCTTCCATGCACTCTTTCCCTTCTTATATGCCCTTACCACCCTGTCCCTAAGCGTGTTCCCACTTACCTCTGCATTTGACCTTACCTTTACGCATGGCTCTATCCCATTCGCACGCATATATCTAAATAAAGCATGTGTATCATAACCGCTATCCGCTATCAACTTCTTTACCTTCAAACCTCTACTTTCACCTACCACCCTTACACCTTCCAGTAGCTGAATTGCTGCGGTAGATCTCTCACTTGTGGTAGCTCTTGAAGGTTAATCTCTTCTTTTGTAAACCTGTAATGTAGTGTTCTGAAGTTTGGGACTTTAACTCCCAGAAAGGATAGGAGCTTTCTTGCTATACCTTCTGTTTGTCTATATGGTAGTCGCAAAGCAAACTTGAGGAACATCAGAAAGAGGATGAGGTTTCTGGGATAGAGGTGTGGTCTGCCTCCTTTCGGGTTTTTCTTTTGCTTTTACTCTTCTTGGAAAAGGGATGGGTCAATAAGGAGTTCACCTCTTTTGACCAGTTCTTTGTTGTAGTCTTTTTTGACTTTCATACCTAATTATTTTATCAGTGGTGTTATTGGACAGAGCAATTTTCAGAGATTAGTCGCCAAGACCTTCAAAAACTTAGCAAAAAGTTTTTCTACATGTAAACAGCTCCTTTCTTCGCAAACTTCTGGAAAGCATGGGCTACAAGAAAGCTCAAGGTTTATCTGAAAGACCCTTTCTCCTATGGGTTTCCATACCACTGGGTCTGTAGGTCCGTAAAAGACAAAGGTAGGAATTCCACAGTAGCTGGCAAGGTGTGAAAGCCCACTATCAAGTCCTACAAATAACTTGGCTGTCCTCAAAGCCCTTGCTATCCCAAGTGGTGAATAGCTTTCAAAGTAGTCTTTTACATGGTCTTTTAACCATTGGTCCGCCTCACCCACAAGGTATAGGGTTTTATAGCCTTCCCTCTTGAGAAAGGCTTCAATCCTGAAAAAGAGCTCAAGGGGTGGGTTCTTCTTCCAAGAACCGCTGGAGGGATGCAAGACCGCACAGCCTTTGAGAGGGGTTTTCTCTGCAGGCTCAAGAGGTAAAACCCTTGAAAACTCTCCTTTTAAGGACAAGCTACAAAGATAGTGCTCCACTATCCACATTCTCTTTTCTGGAAAAGGTTTCACATTCCCCTCATAGGATATCAAAATCTTTCCTTCAAACTCGGCCTTTGGCATTTCTGAACTTACCATATCCACCCATCCCACTTCTTTGGCAATAGCAAAATAGTCCGTATTTCCTACCGCCCAGACATTTCTTCCAGACTTTTTCAGAAGTTCAAGGATAGGGAAAGTTAGGAGTGTATCTCCAAGACCACCACGCCTATACAAAAGCCACATGCTATAATAAGAAATTTATGATAAACCACAATGTGTCTATAGCACTTCTTCACTACCCTGCAATGGACAGAGAGGGTAGGACGATTATCACTTCCTTCACCACCATGGATCTTCATGATATAGCTCGCCCTGCAAGAGCATACGAGATAAATACCTACTATATAGTTCAACCTGTGGATGGTCAAAGATACATAATAAAAAAGCAGATTGAATATTGGCTCTCTCAAGAGGGTTTAAGGACTAACCCTACAAGGAATGAGGTGGTAAAGCTGGTAAAGCTATGTTATACCTTTGACGAAGTCCTTGAAGACCTGCAGGCACAAAGGGGTAGAAGACCCATAATAGTAGGCACGGATGCGAGAACCTATCCTAATACGGTTTCTTATCGCTGGCTTTCAGAGGAAATTCACAAAAGAGAGAAGGATTTTCTTATAGTTTTTGGCACGGGTTATGGCATCCCACCGTCTCTTATGAATACCTTTGACTACATCCTTGAACCCATATACGGTGCAGGAGATTGGAACCATTTATCGGTGAGAAACGCAGTAGCTATAATACTTGATAGACTTTTGAGTAGAAACAGGTGCTAAGATGCTTTACCACATAGCCTTATATCTAAGAGATTACCTCTTTGCCTTCAATGTGTTTAAATACATAACCTTTCGTTCCTTTTTGGCAGTCTTTATTGCCTTTTCCATTACCCTTATCCTAACACCTATCTTTATGAGAAAGATGAAAGCCATTCAAAGGCTATTCAAGGGCTACATAAGAGAATACACGCCAGAGGGGCATCTTGTAAAAAAATATGTTCCCACTATGGGTGGCATTATCATAGTCCTTTCTGTTCTTTTGACTTCTTTGCTTCTTATGAGGCTTGACCTTGTCTATTTTTGGGTTATCGCTTTTTGTATACTGGGTTTTGCTCTAATAGGCTTTTGGGATGACTTTGTTAAGCTAAGGAACAAAAAAGGCATATCCGCCAAGCAAAAATTCTTGGCACAGGTTTTTGTTGCTGGACTGACATCAACCTTTATATACCTGTACAGTGGCGTTGATACAAAGCTATACTTTCCTCTTTTCAAAAATCTTCAGATAGACCTCGGGCTCTTATACATTCCCTTTGGTATGCTAGTTATAGTTGCCACCTCTAACGCAGTAAACCTTACAGACGGGCTTGATGGTCTTGCTATAGGTCCTGTGATGACCACCGCCGCAAGTATGGGTATAATAGCCTATGCGGTGGGTCATATGGGCATTGCCAACTATCTGAATATTCCCTATGTTCCCTATGCAGGAAACCTTACAGTCTTATGCTTTGCCATATTAGGTGCAGGACTTGGCTTTTTATGGTTTAATGCCTTTCCAGCTCAGCTTTTTATGGGTGATGTGGGAGCTTTGGCTTTGGGGGCTGGGCTTGGTGTGATAGCCTTAGTGTCCAAGTCTGAGCTTTTACTTCCCATAGCAGGGGGCGTTTTTGTCTTTGAGACTTTATCTGTTATACTTCAGGTTGCCTACTTTAAGCTCACAAAGGGCAAAAGGCTCTTTAAGATGGCTCCCTTCCACCACCACCTTGAGCTTTCTGGCGTTCCTGAGCCAAAGATAGTGGTAAGAATGTGGATTGTGTCTCTCCTTTTGGGTATTCTCGCTCTTGCTACTCTCAAACTAAGGTGATAGCAATACATTTTTGTAGGTGCAGGTTCTTCCCTTTAGAAGCTCCACCACCGTATCCACAGGCTTTGGAGAAGACACTATGACCGTGCCTGCTTTATCCTCAGGAGGCAGATAGGACTTGCCTACCAGTTTATCCCCGTCAATCCAATAAACATAAAGCTCCAAGTAGGTGTTTTTGTTCCAGAAATGCCTCACCGTCCTATCTTTGTATAGGAACACCATACCGTCATATCCTACAAGAGACTTCATATGCATAAGACCCTTCTCATGCTTTTCTGGAGTGTCTGCTACAAGAAGCCTGCATTGACGTACTTGTCCCTGAGCAGTCCATGCTATCAGAAAGAGTATGATATTGAAAATTATTAGCATATGGTTTATATTATATACCCATGCTTAAGGAAGAAAAGCTTCAGGAGTTTATAGAAGCTTGTAAGAACATGGGACTAAAGATCACACCACAAAGGGTGGCGGTGTACGAGGTCCTGCTTAGTAGAGAGGACCATCCCACCGTTGAAGAGATATACAACGAAATAAAGAAAAAATACCCCTTCGTATCCCTTGCCACCGTATACAGGACAGTGGAAACCCTTGAAGAACTTGGCTTTGTTAAAAAGGTAGCCTATTGGGGTGGTTCTGTGAGATATGATGCCAATGTGAGCGACCATCATCACCTCATATGCACCCAGTGTGGAGCCATAAGAGATGTGGAGTTTTGCATAGATTGGACACCACCCGCATACATGGAAAGCTACAAAGTTCACAAGTATTCCCTACACATATACGGGGTATGCCCTAAATGTCAGGCGAGAGAGAACTGAGGGCTTACTCAGGACAAGAGATTGAAGAAAAACTTAAAGAGCTTCCCCTCTGGCGTTATGAAAGGGGATACATAATAAGGGACTTTGAAACAAAGAACTGGAAGGAAACGGTCTTTCTCTTCAACGCTATTGCAAGCCTTGCGGAAGCCCACTGGCATCATCCAGACGCAGAGGTGAGTTTTAAGAAGCTGAGGGTCAAGCTCACCACCCACGAAGCCAATGGTATAACATACAGAGATTTTGAGCTTGCCAAAGAGATAGAAAAAATCTCTTCCCTTTTGCTAAAAAGGTGATATAATATACCTCTCTAAAGGAGCCGTAGTTCAGCCCGGTCAGAACGTCGGCCTGTCAAGCCGAAGGGCGCGGGTTCAAATCCCGTCGGCTCCGCCACTCTTGTAAAAAGTCATATGTTATAATCTTTTCTATGTTTCAAGGTTCAATCGTCGCTCTCATAACACCCTTTAAGGACGGAGAGGTTGATTTTAAAGCCCTTGAGAGCCTAATAGACTTTCATGTGAACAACCACACGGACGCCATATTGGTTTGTGGGACTACCGGCGAATCGCCCACCCTTACCTTTGAAGAACATGAGAGGGTGATAGAGCATGCGGTCAGATATGCCAGCGGAAGGGTCAAGGTTATCGCCGGCACAGGAGCAAACGCTACCCATGAGGCTATAGAGCTCACATCCCATGCAAAGAGGGTGGGTGCAGATGCTTGCCTTCTTGTGGTCCCCTACTACAACAAGCCCACTCAGGAGGGACTATACCAGCACTTCAAAACTGTGGCGGAAGAGGTAGATATTCCCATAATTCTCTACAACATACCTTCAAGGACTGGTGTGGAGATAGCCCCCGAGACCATCTACAGGCTTGTCAAGGACTGCCCCAATATAGTAGGATCAAAGGAATCTACACCAAGCATGGACAGGATTTCTGAACTAAAAAGGCTCTTAGGAGAAAACTTTACCATACTATCTGGAGACGATTCCCTTACTTTACCCATGATGGCTTTGGGTGCAAAGGGTGTTATATCCGTTGCCAACAATATAATGCCGAGAGAAGTAAAAGCTCTCGTTGACTATGCTCTAAAGGGTGATTTTCAAAAGGCGAGAGAGATGCACTATTACCTTTTTGACCTCTTTAAAGTGCTCTTTATAGAGACAAACCCCATTCCCGTAAAGACTGCCTGCTGGGCTCTTGGAATGTGTGAGAAGGAATTCAGACTCCCCCTTTGTCCTATGAAGCCAGAAAACGAAGAAAAGCTCATACAAACTCTTAAAAAATACAAACTTCCTGTGGTAAGGGATGCTTAAGTTTCTACTCTTTATAAACTCCCTATACCTTGGGCTTGGCTCTTTCTTTAGCTTCTTTATTGCTCCCACTCTTTTTAGGGTGCTTCAAAAGGAACAGGCAGGTGCGGTGGTGGAGAGGGTTTTCCCTGTATACTTTAGCCTTGGGCTTGTTGTTTCCTTTATTACCATAATACTTAGCTTTAAATACAGTAAGCTAATTTTTGGGTTAGCTCTTGCAAATGCCTTAATTCATGCACTCCATATCTTTTACGTGCTTCCCACCGCTCATAATCTAAAGATGGTAGACTATCAAGCCTTTATGAAGTGGCATGGTATATCCATGGGTATGAATTTACTGAGCCTTTTCCTTATGCTTCTTATATGCATAGTTCTTATAAGAAAATGATAGAACTGAGACTTTCCATGCTTCCAGTGCCTAAGAGCAATAGGTATATAAGGAGAAGAGGTGGCAGGGTATTTAAACCTCCAAGGGTAAAAAACTGGGAGGTAAGAGCCCTTTGGGAGATAAGAGAACAATACACGGGCGAGCCACTTAAGGGAAAACTATCCGTTTATATAGAACTTATACTTCCTAACCACAGAAGAAGGGACATAGATAACATGCTCAAAAGCCTATGGGATGTGTTGGAAAAGGGTGGTGTGATAAGGAATGACAGCCAGATATACGAGGTAAGGACCCTCAAGAGGGTGGTGAAGGGTCAGCAGGGAACCCTTATAAGGCTTGGAGAATTTGAACATGGCTTTGGAGATTATTGACCATCCACTGCTAAGACATAAACTAAACCTTGTGAGGGACAAGCACACACCCTCTGAGAGGCTCAGAAGCCTCCTTGAGGAGATAACCCTAATGGCTATGCCATTCATCTTGAGCGAACTTCCACTTAAGACAGAAAGGGTTGAGACGCCTATGGGTGTGGGTAGCTTTGAGTTTGTGGAGGAGGACAGGTTTGTTTTTGTTTGCATACTCAGAGCCGGTCTTCCCATGCTCAGCGGTGCCCTAAGGGCACTGCCAAAGGCAAGGGCGGGCTTTCTTGCCATAAAGAGGGATGAGCATACCCTCACTCCAGAAATCTTCTACAGAAGGCTTCCACCTTTAGAAAACAGACATGTGGTGGTGCTTGACCCTATGCTGGCAACTGGTGGCACCTTAGACCTTGCCTTGAAGGAGACCAAATCTATGAAACCCAAAAGGCTCCTTGTCTTTAACCTTGTCGCTTCCCCTCATGGACTTCAAAGGGTTATGTCCGCACACCCTGAGGTTGACTTCTTCCTGCTGAGCTTAGATGAGGGGCTTAGCCCTGCCGGCTACATAGTGCCTGGGGTAGGAGACATAGGTGATAGGCTTTTCACTGAAGGTCTCTAATGTATTCCGTTGGGTCAAGTGGAACACCTTCCTTATTTCTCAGCTCAAATCTCAGTGCACACTCTTCGGAGTTGTTCTTTTTACCAACCCTTGCTATAACTTGCCCTTTGCTTACTTTTTCTCCCCTTTTGACAAGATTTGTCTCGTTGTAAGCATAAAGGGATATAAAGTTTTCATGCTCCACTATGACCATATTCCCATAAACCTGTAGGTCGCCTCCGCTGTATATGACCCTACCCTCTTCAACAGCTTTTACTGGTGATGAGCAAGGTGCGGATATCTCTATACCTTTTGGCACTTTAATAACTTTACCTTCAACGGGCATCTGTATATTTAGACCATTTGGTGCGGAAGTGGTAGGTGTCTCCTTCTCTGGCTCTGCTAAAACAGCCCTTTCTTCTCTTCTGCTGACCTGTTGTCCTCTTTCTTGTGATTGCCTTTCTGCGTTTATGGTTTCCCTTTTGGGTAGCTTTACCCTTGTCCCCGCCTGCAGGAATTTACCCTTTAGGTCTGGGTTTAGCCTTTCCAACTCTTTAAGTGGGACACCTGTCGCTGTGGCAACATCCCTTAGTCTTCCACCCCTTTTGATTTTGTATACTTCATAAGATTCTTCCTTTCTTTTCCTTTCTTCCGCTTTTTGAGTATCTCTAACAGGCACTTTTACCTTTGTCCCAGCTGGAAGCCATTTGCCCTTAAGCTCTGGGTTGAGTCTTTCTATATCATTAAGCGGGACACCGGTTGCTTTCGCTACATGTTCCAGCCTTGCACCCCTTTTGACGGTATAAAGTTCATATTCCTCTCTTGGCTTATCCTGTTCTTCCGCCTTTGCCTTCAAACTACCCTTTGGCACCTTTACCTGTGTGCCTGGTTTTAGCCATACATCTTTCAGCTCTGGGTTTAGCCTCTCTAATTCCCTAAGAGGAACGCCTGTTGTCCTTGAAACATGTTCCAGCCTACCACCTCTCCTTACTGTATAGATGTCGTATTCTCTAATCTGTGCGCCTCTTGCAGAGGCACCTGTCCTTGCGGGAATCTTTAACTTCTGACCCTCTACTATCATGTCATCCTTTAGGTTGTTAATCTCTCTTAGGCTTCTTACATCAACGCCAAAGCTGTCTGCTATCTTTTGGAGGCTGTCTCCCTTCTTTACTTCATATATGGCATGCTTTTCTGTGGTTTTTTTCTGTGTATTTTTTGTTGGTATACATATGGTTTGACCAGCTCTGAGCCTTCTCTCATCAATACCTCTGTTGGCAGACTTTAGACTGTTTATATCTATTCCTTCTCTCTTGGCTATCTTCTCCAGAGTGTCCCCTTCCCTTATCTTGTAGTTTTTACACTCCAAAGCGAAGGAAAGACTAAGACTAATACCTAATAGTAAAATCCCTTTCTTCATGGTTTGGTACCTCCTTGAGGATTTCCATACGGTCAACTCTTCCCACAGGGGGACCCTCCCAAAGTTGTTTCAAAAAATCCCAGATCACATCTTTGTCTCCTTGGACAAAAACCTCAACCCTTCCGTCAGGTAAGTTTTTAACCCAGCCAGAGAGAGCGTAGCTATGAGCCAATCTTTTTGTAAAAGCCCTATAGCCTACTCCCTGCACTATACCGCTTACATAAATTCTTAGGGCTATCATCCATAGAATTTTACATCAGAAAAACCCAGTTGAAAAGTCAAGATGATACGTGGTATCATTAAGGAGCTACAACCACAGGAGGTTTTTTCATGAAAATAGCCATACTTGTATCTTTGCTATTTTTTTCTTTTGCCCTCGCTCAAGACTGTAAGGTTCAGGAGGGCTACGCAAGCTGGTATGGCAGAAAGTTTCATGGCAGGAAAACGAGCTCAGGAGAGGTTTTCAATAAGCATAAGTTTACCGCTGCATCAAGAGACTACCCCTTTGGAACCTATCTACTGGTTAGGAACCTCAGTAATGGAGAAGAGGTAGTTGTGGTAGTCACAGACAGAGGACCAGCCAAAAAGACCAGAATAATAGACCTTTCAAAGTCCGCGGCTGAAAAGCTGGGCATTCTAAAACAGGGTGTGGCAAAGGTTCAGGTAATGCCCCTCTACTGTGCGGCAGAGGGTGATGAGCTTAGCGAAGAGTTTCATGAAGAGGTTATTAGAGACCTTCTAAACACCCTGTGAGGTTTCTGTTCGCCACAAGGGTTCCACATCCTCCAAGAGGTTCTTTTCTAAATCTATTGGAGAGCGTAACCCTTATACCATAAGACCTCAAAAGCAAAAAGGCTCTCTCATACTCCCAGTCCTCTACATCTCTAAAGTCTCCTACTGTCTGGTTATACCTCAACAGAGTTGCACTCACTCCCAAGGATTTTACGAGCATGGCAAAGTTTTTCAATTCCTCTTCAGTGTCGTTTACTCCCTTAAGCAGTAAATAGGCAAGGCTTATTTTTTTTCTTTTCCTCAAGGGCATAGTGGAAAGCTCTTCTCTTAAGGTTTGTATGAGACTTTCTAAGCCACCAGCATAAGGGAGCAATCTTTCCCTCACCTCCTTTTTCAGAGAGTGCACGGATATGCTTACTCCGTTGTGAGGTAGTCTTAGAAGCTCTTTGAGTTTTTTAACTGGGTATCCTGTAGTGTAAAAGCTCACTCTTAAACCTAAGTTTTTGAAATGCCAAAAAGCATCCTCTACCGCTTCCCAGTTCATGAGAGGTTCACCTATGCCCGCAAGGGCTATACCCTTTATTTCAAGCCTATCTCTCAAAAGTTCATACTGCCCTATTATCTCTTCCGCAGAGAGGTTTCTAAGAAGACCACTCTTACCAGAAAGACAGAAGGGACAACCTATAGCACAGCCTGCCTGAGAGGATACACAAAGGGTATCCCCCCTGTAGTAGACCGCCTCAACTCTTTTCCCATCATAGAGCTCAAAAAGAAATAGCCTGTTAAGGCTACTGCTCAATTCCTGCAAGAGCTTCATTTTCCACCAGAGCTTTCTTACAGCAACCACCGCAGGCTTGACAATGCTTTAAAGCTCTGTCGTAGCCCTCTGGTAAAATGTTTTGAAGGTCTACCTCCCTTTTTGAGTCTTCTGAGGCGAGGGTTATCTTCCACCTTAGGGGGTCAACCTGCAAGACCTTATATACCCTACCTTGATAACATAGCTCGCTCCCCGCCTCAGGTAGTATGGATTTTATGAGGTAGTTTTCTCTTTCAAAGACCATACAACACATGAGCCTTCCGCAAGGACCTGTAAACTTCTGGGGTGATAGAGGGAGGTTTTGCTCCTCTATATCACGCAAGGACACAGACTGGAACTCTTCCTGAAATCTTATACAGCAAGGCATGTCTCCGCATGCACCTACCCACCCGAGCATCTGCACTGCATCCCTGACTCCTACCTGCCTCATCTCTATCCTCTTTTTGAAGACCTTTGCAAGGTCCTTTACGAGGTTTCTAAAATCCACCCTATGGTCGGAAGTATAGTAGAAGAATATCTTGCTCTTGTCTAAGGGTATGTAGGTCTTTATGAGCTTCATGTCAAGTCCATGTTCAATTATCTTCTTTTTGCATACTTCCATTGCCTCCTTGGCTTTCTCTTCGTTTTCTTCCATCCTCTGTATATCTTCTCTTTTTGCCTTTCTGAGGAATATAGCCTTGTAAGAGGATGGCTCCTTTGAAGTGCCAAGCACCTTTACCACTTCCTCTCCCTTTTCTGATTGAACTACAAGAAGCTCACCCCGGGACACATCCTTTTCCCATACACCTTCAACCTGAAGCACCTTGTTGGTGTCTTGAAACTTTGCCTTTATGTAAGACATTATTCACACCTCCTCTAAGCTGAAAAAGTAGAAGGCTTAACTTTATACCCTTACTTAAATATTCTAACCCCATAGACGCTTTGTCAAGAGATTGCTGGTAGACCTCTTGCCTTGTTTCCAAATATTTTTTGTGAAGCAGGCTTATGATAACTTTTAGAAGCAGGGCTTGTCTCTCGTATTCCCACTTTTCCACCTCAAGGGCTTTTTTGTATAGGGTAAGTATATTCCCTTCAAGCAAAGCCTTTGCAGTGTTTATTAACTCTTTGTCCTCCTTTAACTTCAGAGCCATCTCAAGGCTTCCTTCAGAAAGTTCAAGGATTAGGGGGTCATCTATTCCTGTCTTTTCTTTCAATTCTTCTTCGCTCAACGGTGGGACTTCAAG
>JAXSNY010000013.1:0-17060 GCA_037925365.1 Aquificaceae bacterium | reverse complement strand
ATAAACTCACAACTTATTTATGTGCTTTTGCTCTATCACCTTTTGAAAAACAAGGGCAAAAGGGATGGTGTGGTGGTAAAGACCGTGTCCACCACATACTTGGTAGATAGGATATGCAGGAAAGAGGGTGTTGAGCTAAGAGAGGTAGCGGTGGGCTTTAAGAACATAAACGAGGTAATCCTTAGGGAAAAGGTCATATTCGGCGGTGAAGAGAGCGGAGGCTACGGTATTGTGGACTTTTTACCAGAAAGGGACGGGCTTTTTGCGGGTCTTAATATACTTGAGCTTATGCTCCTTATGGACAGACCTATTTCTGAGATAATTTCGGAGATATACAAAGAATACGGAGAAGCACACTTCAAGAGAGTGGACTTTCATGCGGAAGAGGACAAAAAGCAAAGGCTAAGGGAGCTTACAGAAAACCCACCAGAGAAGCTGGGAGACCTAAGAGTTTCAAAGGTTATAACCCTTGACGGTCTTAAGCTGATATTTGAAAATGACGGTTGGCTACTTCTTAGAGCATCTGGAACTGAGCCACTTATAAGGGTATACGCAGAAATGCCTACGCAGGCAGAGTTGGAAAAACTAATAAAGAGTGCGGTTGCACTTTTTGAGTAGAGTTTGGAGCGTGCTATAATAATGTAGTGAGTTTTTGGGAGCCTTTGCTCCCTTGACATCTTGGCAGTTGAATAGGGTTTTTGGTCTTTGAAAGCAAGGGGGTAGTATTGTCTAAAAGAGATATGGTGGTTTCCCCGCCCTTCACGGGTTATATTTTGGTGTCTTTATGTTTTGATGTTTTGATGCTTTGATGCAAGTGCTTTAGAGCTTTGTCTTTCAACGCTTTAAATTTGACAATTGCATACTAAATTGTGCATTATCGGAGGTTGGAGAAAAATTACCCTCATTTGAGAGGGGTATACCCTTGACAAAAGGCTTGCTGTATCTTATTTTTCTTTATATGTGGCTTTGGGGTTTTAAGCCCACTGTGAGGGATGGAGACATAACACTCCTACAAGCTATTGCTATGATTCTTTCCGTTTTAAGCCCACTGTGAGGGATGGAGACTTCATGCGCGTGAGAAAGTCTATAAGCATCTTTCCCGTTTTAAGCCCACTGTGAGGGATGGAGACACGCCGCCGGGGAAGTGAATGAAATTTACCGTACCCTTGTTTTAAGCCCACTGTGAGGGATGGAGACTTTGGACTTCTTGCAGGCTGACTTCCCATTCAAAAGGTTTTAAGCCCACCGTGAGGGATAGAGGCATTAATACAGATGAAGTTTGTTGGCTACTTTACCGTGTAGAGTTAAAACTCAGCTTAGAATAACCCCATCCCTTACGTCTATTATCCTATGAGCTTGCTCCGCCAACTCAAGCTCGTGGGTTACCATCACTATGGTAGTGCCCTGAGAGTTTATCTCTTTGAATATTTCCATGACCGCTTGGGTGTTTTTGCTGTCTAAGTTTCCCGTTGGCTCATCCGCAAGTATCACAGAAGGCTTATTCATAAGAGCCCTTGCTATGGCAACCCTTTGCATCTCACCGCCAGATATTTGAAAAATCCTTCTCCTCTCTTTTCCACCAAGCCCCAAAGCCCTCAAAAGCTCATAAGCCCTCTCCTCCGCTTGCTTTCTTTCCATACCCATCTTTATGGCAGGTAGCATAACATTTTCCAAAAGGGTAAACTCAGGAAGTAGATAGTGAAACTGAAAAACAAAACCTATTTTTTTGTTTCTTATCTCCGATAGCTTTTTCTCGTCAGAAAAATCAACCACTTGACCCTCAAATAAAACCTCGCCCTCTGTGGGTCTGTCAAGAAGACCCATAATGTAGAGCATGGAGCTTTTACCAGAGCCACTTGCCCCTATTATGGCAACAAACTCTCCACTGTATACCTCAAGGTCTATGCCCTTAAGTATCTGCTCTTGACCTATAGACTTTTTTACACCTCTTAACTCTATTATCCTCATTGGCTTCTAAAGATGTCCACAGGGTTTAGTCTACTTGCCCTATAGGAAGGATATAGGCTTGCCAGAAGGGAAAAGAAGAGAGAAAAAACCAATGCATACACATAAAAAATGGGACTTCTGTCAAGCACAAAGCCCTTTGTCCTTACAAGTCCTTCCACATCAAGCCTTATGGACTCAAGGTATTCTTGAATTCCAAAGCCCAGCAAAGACCCAATTATAGCACCAAGAATCCCTATCACAAAGCCCTCTACCATAAAGATAAGAAGGATATCTCTCCTCAAAAAACCCATAGCCATTAGAATGGCAATGTCCCTTTTCTTCTCCAAAACGGTCATCATTATTATGTTAAAAATACCAAAGGCGGACACGGTCAGTATGGCAAAGACTATCATGTAGGTTATGGTGTTTTGTATTTTGAAGATGCTTAGGAAGTTCCTGTATGCCCTCTGCCAGCTTTCTACTTCGTAGGGTATAGACTCTTGGAGTTCTCTTGAGATCCTTTCCGCCCTATTTACATCTTTTATTTTCAGCACTATCTCGTTGACCTCACCTTGCTTATCAAGAAGGCTTTGTAGGGTTTTTATGTTTATGTATACCCTCGTGTCATCTATGTTGGTAATGCCAGATTCAAAAAAGTCCTCTACTGTAACTAAAAGAGTCTGTCCGTTGGGTGCCACTAAGAGAAGTTTTTTGCCAAGCTCCTTTATGCCAAGGCTTTTTGCCACGAGGACTCCTATGATAACTCCCGTTCTGTTTGTCTCCAGTCTGTGTAGGTTTTTATGCACCAAAAACTTCTCTATTATGGATGCCTTTGGCTCTCTTTGTGGGTCAATGCCCAAGAGGGTTGCAGGTTTTTCCTTTATCCCATACTTCAGGATGCCTCTACTTACAAGCCTTGGTGCTACACCAAACACCTCTGGGTTCTTTTCTAATCCTTGCAATATATCCTGCCATCCCAGTATTCTTTCCTTTTCTCTTGGCTTTTCTCCAAGAAGAAGAGCTTTGGGGTCTACCTGCTGACCCTCTTCTCTTGGTTTTATTCTTATATGTGGCTCAAGGTCTATTACTTGCTGTATAAAATAGTTTTGAAAGCCGAGCATGAGTGAGCTCATTACGATAAAGGCGGAAACGCCTATGGAAACCCCCAGCACGGATATAAGCGTCTGCCTTTTCCTTTCAAAGAGGAGTTTGAAGGCTACAAAAAGCACATGCGTCATGGCACTATAACCTTATCCCCGGGCCTTAGCCCTTCTATTACCTCAAGGTATTCTCCGTATCTTCTTCCCACCTTTACAGGCACTTTGACCCTTCTTACACCGTCATACAAAAGCACATAGCCCTCTTGGTAAGCACTTGCTGGGATAAGGATTGCCTTTTTGCTCTCTATCTCTATCTGACCGTCCACCGTTGAGCTGTTGGGAAGGTTCTCAGGTAGCTCCGCATGGACTTTTACTGTTAGTAGCTTTCTATTTCTGTCAACTTCTCTTATTACTTGAGAGACTTTCCCCTCAAACCTCTCATTAGGGTAAGCGTCTACCCTAAGGATAACCCTTTGCCCTTCTCTTAGCACGCCTGCATACTCTTCATCTACCTCAAGCCAAACCTCCCAACCCTTTGAGCCTATTGAGAAAAGCCTGTTTTCCTGGCTCATGTGGTTTATATAGTCCCCCGGGTTTACAAACTTTTTGAGAACATGCCCCTCTATGGGACTTCTTATAACATATTTTTCTCTTTCCTTTATTAACCTTTCTCTCTCTGCCAAAAGCACCCTCTCTTCGGACCTGAGGGAAGTTATGGCATCTTGATAAGTGTTTTTTAGCCTTTCATATTCCTTTTGGCTTACCTCATACTGAGTTTTGCTCTGCTCGTATGCCTCTTTTGGTATAAGTCCTTGTGAGAAGAGCCTTTCTCTTCTTTCAAAAAGGTTTTTGCTGTTTTCCATGTTTATCCTTGCGGACTCAATGGCACTTTCAAGGTTTTTTAGATAAGCAGAGCCCTCTTTTAGTCTTTCACGCACAAGGTTTAACCTCTCGGACACTTCCTTTATGCTTGTGTCTATGGTCTTTGAGTCAATAATAGCAAGAGGCTGTCCCTTTCTTACAAAGTCTCCCTCCTTTACAAAAACCTCCTCCACATAGCCAGAAACTTCTGCCTTTACAACCACATAGTTCTCTGCCTTTGCATAGCCAGAGCCATAAACGAAGGTTTTAACCTCCTCTTCTTTGACGACTGCGTAGTTTTCTTTGTCCCCCTTTACTGCAAAAAAAAGTACTAAGCCTGCAACAAGAAGAAAAGGGAGGGCTATAAAAAGCCTTCGCATACTTGTTATATTATCACATAACTCCTATCTTCTCCCTCCTGCCTAACACTACCAGAATGTCATCTTGAACTATTACTTCTTCAGCTGATGGGTTGACTATGAACTTGCCGCCTCTCCTTATGGCAAGAACTGTCACATCGTATTTTCTTCTTAAGTCAAGCTCTTTAAGGGTTTTGTTGTGCAGTCTCTGTGGCGGTTTCATCTCAAAGATGCTGTAGTTTTCTGCTATGGGTATTTCCTCTATAAACCCACCTACAAGAAGGGAATGAGCAAGTCTTTTCTCCTTATCTTGATACACTATGGAGGGCTATAATTCTTTTCAGCATCTTTGCATATTTGTTTATCCCACATGTGATGTGGAAGGTGGTCGTGGAAATGCATAGAAGGCACGAAAATTAAGCCTTGATTATTTTCACCTTTTCAAGGGTTATTATGCCATCCTTCACAAGTTTTGAAAGCTCTGGCAGAATTTCTTGAACCTTTTCCTCACAATCCACTATCTCCACTACTATCGGAAGGTCAGAAGATAGGCTAAAAATACTCGCTTTGTGTATTACAGAAGATTTTCCATAGCCAAGTATGCCCCTAAAGACCGTAGCACCAGCAATACCCTTTTTTCTACAAAACTCTACCACATACCTATAAAGTGGTTTCCCCTGGTATTTAGCATCTTCACCAAAGAAAACCCTAACCAAAAGGGCGGTTTCACATTGCATGTCTATAAAATTTTACCAAGTCCATATCCAATAGCCACAAAGAGCAAGCCTAATCCATTGCTGATTAAAAGATATAACAGTGCTTTCAGCCATTCTCCATTGAAAAACATATAATAGGCTTCATAAAAGAGCGTGGAATAAGTAGAATATCCACCAAGCAAACCCGTTATAAGCAAAGCCCTAAGGTTTGGAGAAAGGTCAAGCCTTTCAACAAAAAAGGCAAAGAAAAAACCTATCAAAAAGGCAGAAGAAAGATTAACAAGTAACGTGCCTACAGGAAACTCAATGCCTACCCTTGTTTGAATAAACTTGGAAACCAAAAATCTCAAAACAGACCCAACCGCACCACCTATGGCTATGGCTAAGAGGAATACCAAAGGACTGCCCTCTCAAGGGTTATAAGACCAACCTTAGCTTTTTGGAGCAACCTTTCTATGGCTTGCATAGCCTTTTGCTCCTCTTCTACAAACTCCACCACTACAGGCAAGCTGTATGAGAGCACCTCAAGACCCTCATAATGAACCTCTCCAGTGGTCCCGTAGCCCATTATGGACTTAAGCACTGTAGCACCACCAATTCCATACTCCTTTAATAGCTCAAGCAGTCTTCTGTATGCTGGCTTGCCCTCAAGCCTGTCATCTTCTCTTAGAAATATACGAACAAGCACAAACTCCATATGATTTAAATCTTAACACAAGCCTTGGCAGGTAATATAATCTCTCATTATGCTACAGGTAGAACTCATAAAAGAAAGTGAGCTAAGCAATGAGGATATAAAAGAGCTTCAGCAAGAGGTCCGTAGGCTCGCAAAGGAAAAAAATGCGGTTATCCTTGCCCACTACTACCAAAGACCAGAGGTGCAGAACATTGCGGACTTTGTGGGAGACTCTTTGGAGCTTTCTCGTAAGGCAAGCCAGACAGATGCGGACATAATAGTCTTTTGTGGCGTGCGTTTTATGTGCGAGACCGCTAAGATAGTAAACCCCACAAAGAAGGTGCTTCATCCTAACCCAGAGTCTGGCTGTCCTATGGCGGATATGATAACCGCAAAGGATGTGCTAAGGCTAAGGGAAAAGCATCCAGATGCGGAAGTGGTTGCCTATGTAAACACCAATGCGGATGTAAAGGCGGTCTCTGACGTGTGCGTGACTTCCGCCAATGCCACTAAGGTGGTGCAAAAGCTCTCATCTAAAAAGATAATCTTTATCCCCGACCAAGCCCTTGGAAACTGGGTCAAAAGGCATGTGCCAGACAAGGAGTTTATCATATGGCAAGGTTTTTGCCCACCACACTTTGAATTTACCGCAAGAGAGGTTCAAAAGCTAAAGGAGCTATATCCAGATGCCAAGGTAGCGGTGCACCCTGAGTGCCATCCAAAGGTTATAGAAATTGCGGACTTTGTGGGCTCTACCTCTCAGATAATCAACTATGCTACCACCTGCGAGGCAGACAAAGTAATAGTTATCACAGAAGTAGGTCTAAAGCACACCCTTATGAAGAAAAACCCCAACAAAGAATATATATTCCCAGAGTCTATGAACTACTGCGGGACTGTTTACTGTTGCACCATGAAAGGCATAACTTTACCGAAGGTCTACCAAACCCTAAAGGAAGAGATAAACGAGGTGGTGCTACCAGAAGATATAATTGAAAAGGCAAAGAGACCAATATTGAGGATGTTGGAGCTTTCATGATTGCACGCAGGAAAACTCGTCAAATACAGGTAGGCTCTGTAAAAATAGGTGGAGATGCACCCATTGTGGTGCAGTCCATGACCTCTACAAAAACGCATGACATAGAGGCAACCCTTGAGCAGATAAAAAGGCTTGCAAAGGCAGGCTGTGAGCTTGTGCGTGTAGCAGTGCCACACGAAGAAGACTTGCAAGCCCTACCAGATATCGTAAAAAACTCCCCCATACCGGTGATAGCGGACATCCACTTTGCACCCTCTTACGCCTTCAAATCTATGGAGAAGGGTGTGCATGGCATTAGGATAAACCCTGGAAATATAGGGAAAGAGGAGATAGTAAGAGAAATAGTGGAAGAGGCAAGGAAAAAAGGCGTAGCCATACGCATAGGTGTAAACTCTGGCTCTCTTGAAAAGGACCTCTTGGACAAATATGGCTATCCCTGTGCGGACGCACTTTTTGAAAGTGCCATACGTTGGTCTGAAAGGTTTGAAAAATGGGGCTTTTATAACTTTAAGGTCTCCATTAAGGGTTCTGACGTTTTGGAAAACATAAGGGCTAACGAGCTTTTTGCTCAACATACAGACATACCACTCCACATAGGCATAACAGAGGCAGGAATGGGTCTAAAGGGCATAGTCAAATCCTCTGTAGGTATAGGCATTCTCCTATACAAGGGTATAGGGGACACGGTCAGAGTTTCTCTAACCGACGACCCAGAGGTGGAGATAGAAACCGCCTACGCAATATTGCAGTCCCTTGGTCTAAGAAGAAGAGGCATAGAAATAATTGCTTGTCCTACCTGTGGAAGAATAGAGGTAGACCTTCCAAAGGTGGTAAAAGAGGTGGAAGAAAAGCTAAAGCACATACAAAAGCCTCTAAAGGTTGCCATAATGGGCTGTGTGGTAAATGCCATAGGTGAGGCTCGTGAAGCGGATGTAGGTCTTGCCTGTGGCAAAGGCTTTGCATGGCTTTTTAAAGAGGGCAAACCTATAAAAAAGGTAAGCGAAGAGGAGATGGCAAAGGCACTTCTTGAGGAGATAGAAAATATTCAGAGTTGACCTATATCACAAAACCTTATAGGCTATTGTGCTAAATATATATCTACTATGACAGAAAAAGAAAAATTTGAAAGGATGCTCCAGAAGGCTCAGCTTGCTGACCCCAATGTTCAGATAAACTTTGTACTTCTTGACCTCACACCAAGGTGGATGAAGTGTAGGAGAACCAAAAGGCTCGTTTTTCAGTTCCATAAACTCGGAGAAGAGGAGGGTCTTACCGCCTGTGGTATGAGGCTTGAAAAGTATCAGGTTTTGCCAGAGAGACAAGAAAACCTTGTGATAACTCAGGTTAATATGATGTTGGGAGGTCTTGGACTTCTTGTATTTTTTGACCTATGCCCTAAATGCTTTGGGAATATAAACAGATGTAATCCTTTAGAAGAGGGGGCATAAGCCCCCATCTGGTTTACTTTACGGACAGTACCCACTGTGCGAGTTGTTTTGCCTCTGCGTCAGAGACGTTTTGAGGTGGCATAGGAACAGAACCCCAAACACCAGCACCACCCTTCTTAATCTTGCCTGCCAAGTAATCTACCGCATCCGCCCTGCCTGCATACTTCTTAGCTATGTCCGCATAAGCCGGTCCTACCTTCTTTGCCTTGAGGTCGTGGCATGCCATACAGCCCTTTTGTTTTGCGAGCTGTTCATTGGCAAAGGACGCTCCTGCGAGACCTACCACCACCGCCAAAGTTAAGGCTACTCTCTTCATGCTAACACCTCCTTACTTGAAGTTCTCTTAAGGTATTATAATACATAAAAAGGATGAAAAAAAGATGAAAATAGGTGTCTTTGATTCAGGTGTTGGTGGGCTTACTGTCCTCAAGGCTCTCAGGGATAAGTATACAGAGGTTGACTTTGTTTACCTTGGAGATACTGCAAGGGTGCCTTATGGCAATAAATCCGCACAAACGGTTATAAGATACAGCTTAGAGGGTGCGGAGTTCTTGCTTTCCGAGGGCGTTGACCTGCTTATAATTGCCTGCAATACCGCAAGCTCTTACGCTCTTGATGTCTTGAGGGAGAACATTTCCATTCCTGTTTTCGGAGTTATAGAGCCGGGGGTCAGGCGTGCACTTGAGACTACAAAAAATAGAAGGGTTGGAGTTATAGGAACAAAGGCTACTGTGTCAAGTGACGCCTATGGTAGGCTTTTGAGGTCTAAGGGTATTGAGGTTTTTCAAAAGGCTTGCCCTCTCTTTGTCCCTCTTGTGGAAGAAGGAATCCTTAAGGGTGATATAGCCCAGAGGGTAGTGGAATACTACCTTACAGAGCTAAAGGACAAAGATGTAGACACTCTCATACTTGCCTGCACTCACTATCCACTGCTTAAACCTGTTATAGAAGAGTTCATGGGTGAATCTGTCAAAGTGGTAGATTCTGCGGAAAGCACCGCACTTGAGATAATGCCCTTTGTGGAAAGGTCTGGCTCCTCAAGCCTTAGCCTATACTTTACAGACCACTCACCAAGTCTTAACTTCCTCATAGAGCTTATCTTGGGTGAACCTATAGACTACAAGCTCCTTACTCTGCCTTGCAAGGTTTAACTGCTTAAGAAAGTCTTCCCTTACACTTTCAAAGAAGGCTTTAACCCTTTTGTCCCTGTAGTCTCCATAGGTCCAATACAGTGGTCTAAAGCGACCATATACAAAGAGATATTCCATTTCTCCATAGACTCCTTTTCCTAAATAAAGCCTGCCACCTCTTCTTTTGGAAGATGCAAGCACAAGATGGCTTTCATCCACATAACCTGGGTCTATGTTGAGCCTTCTTTTAGAGTCCAAAGCATATTTTCTCTCCATATTCATAGCCCAAAGTTTAAAGTCCACAAGCTCCTCTTTCTTTATAAAACCCTTGATGCTTAGAAATCTCTTTAAGAGTCCCTCTCCCATCTCCTTGCCATAATATCTTTGCAAACCTTCAAAATAAAAGCTCTGAGAAACTCTCTCCACTCTAAGGTTTAAAAGGAAGTCTTCCAACGATTCTTCTTCCCTGTATAGTATAGCCATTATGGGTTTTGCAAGCTCCATAGCTTTGTTATCTTATAGCTTCTATTAGCTCTCGCTTGGTCTTTTTGAGTGCGACCGCTCCTTCTAAAAATAGGTTGTATGCGAGTATTATCTTATCGTCCACCATATAGCCTCTACGGTTATTTTGAATGGTCTTCCTTATCCTTTGAAGTTCTTCTTTAGCCCTATCTTGATTTAGTTTCCTGTATTTTGCTAACTTCTCAAGCAACAGCTCCCAAAAGTCCTCCCTTTTGACCATTTCCAAGAAGTTTTCCACTGGCACACCTATCTGTGGTGGTTCTAAGTTAAGCTCTTTGAGAACTTCCTTGATTATATTAGCCCTTATATGACCTATTCCCTTTATGCCTGCAATACTTGAATACTCTGGTTTTATGCCATACTTCAACGCGTGAGCTATCTGAAGCAATTCAATACTTGAAAACCTGTAAAACTTGTGCCTGTTTATCTCCATAAGGTTTCTCAGAAGATGCAGAGCATCTGTGCCAAGGTAAGAAAACTCACCAGGTGGGTTTTTTATGTTGGGATACTTTACAGTCAAGCCTTCCACATAGAAAAGAAGTTGGTCTGTGTTGTCTTCAAAACATTCCTCTCCACAAGGCAAAAGCATGCCTCTTATTACCTTTAAGTCTTCTAAAAAGCTCTCTGATGACTTAAGAAAGCTGTAAAGTCCGTCAAACTTTTTCATATGCAAAAGGGGTCTTATGGTGCTTATTGGGTCAAGGTTTAAACCTTTTCTTCTAAGAAACTCTTCAAAGCTAAGAGGTGGTATGCCTGTTTTTACACAAAATAGCCCCTTTTGACTTAGGTTATACCCTTCCAAATAACCATGGATTCTTAAAAACTTTTCAATCCTCTCTATTCTCTCCTTGCTAACCTTTTTGAAAGAGTAGGTGTTTCTTAGGTAGTTTTCGTAGTTTTTACCCTCATACATGTGAGCAAGCAAAAGGAAAAAGCTCAAGGCAGTATCCTTAGCCTCTTCCATTACTGCTGTGGTAAAGGGTTTTTCAAGAGCACACTCAAGCTCCCTTTGAAGGTCTTTATCTCTTGCACCATAAACCAAAAGGCTTGAATAGCCTTCTTCCCTTATTCCAAGCCTCCCAGCCCTTCCTTCCATCTGGAGTATGTCAAGACTGTCAGGTATGCTCTTGAGCCTTCCGTCCCTTCTGAAAAACTTGGTTAGAATAATGACTCTGTCCGCAGGAAGGTTTACACCGTAAGCAAGAGTTTGAGTGGCTATAAGGGTTTGAAGCTTTCCCTCTCTAAAAGCCTTCTCTATTTCCTCTCTTTCCTCCTTTGGTATATCCGCATTATGAAAGGCTATCTCTGGCTCTCTTTCTTCTTCAACTTCAAAGGGGAGTGTTTGGTTCATTATGCCTATTTTTTCTTCCTTTGACAATTCAAGCATTTTCCAGCCAAGACTCTTTTTTGGAACAAAGAGTATAACTTGTTCTCCTCGCTGTTTGAGTGAGAACAAAGCGCTCAAAAGCCTCCCTGCTATAAGGTCCTCACCTTCCAGCTCTTTTCTTATGGGTTTGAACTGGGTAAGGTTTATCACTTCTCTGTGCAATGGAACAGGTCGCCAAGCACTCTTTATAACAAGTTTCGCGTCTATCCACTCAGACAACTCCTCTATACCTGGGAGAGTTGCAGAAAGGCACAGCATGGCTAAGTCCCTTTTTTTGCATGCGGTTATTATCTCTTCTAACACCCACCTTTTACTAATCTGATGGACCTCATCTATTACCACTGCTTCCACTTCTTGCAACCACCTTGCAAAATTCCTAAAAGCATAAGCGAAGTTTTCATAGGTGCTTACAATTACCTTTCCTCTAACCTCTTTATAACTCTCTAACACACTATCACCAGTCCTCATTTCTACACTTTTGCCATAGTAAGTTCTAAACTCAACCGCTTTTTCCTTCACCAATGCCTTTGTGGGTGCAATGTATACCACTCTTCCCTCAAAGTTTTTCATGAAAAGGTATGCTATTAGGCTTTTGCCAGAGGAAGTGGGTGAAGACACGAGAGCATTGCCACCTTTGTAGAGTCTATAAAAAAGGGTCTGAATAGGGTTCAAGAGAGGATAGGGTATCTTTGGGTCTACCTCAACCGCTCTCAAGAGTTCTTCAGACCTTACCTCATTGTCTTGGCTTGTAAAATACAGGAGCTCTCCAGAAGGTGGATTAACACTGTATAAACTCTCTTTGAGAAGATAGGCGGTCAGAGCTTCTGCCATATCCTTTCCATCCTCTTGAGCTCCTTGTCAAAGAGAAATTCAAGCTCTGGGACTCTCTTAAGCTTAAGGATCTTTGCAAGTTGAGACCTTATGTAGGGGCTTGCATGTCTGAGGGCAGATTCCGCTTCCTTTTCCCTACCTTCCTGAAGGGTAGTGAAGTAGACTTTTGCTTTTCTCATATCCTGCGAAAGCTCCACGTAGGTTATCACCACATCCGCAAGCCTTGGGTCCTTTAGCTCTCGTGGTATAAGGCTTGCTATCTCCTCCATAAGCAATTTTTCTAATCTTGCCCTTTTTATGTCCATTATGATATAATTTTAGAGTATAACCTCGTTCCTGCCATAGAGCAGGGACCATTAAAGCCCAGGAGGTAAAGATGGCAAGAAGGTATTACAGGACAGTAAGGAACTACGAAAGCGTTTTGGTTTTCAAGCCCACTCTCACAGAAGATGAGGTTCAAAGAAGGCTTCAGGAAGTAAAGGACTTTGTCCAAAAGAAAGGTGGAGAAGTCTTAAACATAACAGACTGGGGCACAAAACAGCTTGCATACCCTATACAAGGCTTTAACCACGGCAGATACTTCATACTACACATAAAGTCTGAACAGTCACAGCTTCCCAACGAGCTTGATTTTTACTGCAAGATAAGTGAAGATATAATACGTTGGTTAAACATACAAGTAAAGTTTCAGTAAGGAGATAAGGTTGCTCAATAGGGTTATTATCATAGGAAGGTTAGTAAGGAACCCAGTTATGAGGTATAGTTCCTCGGGCAATCAGATGGTGGAGTTTCCCATCGCATACAACAGGAGATATATGGTAGGTGAGGTGTGGAAAGAAGAAAGTCATTTTTTTGAGGTCAAGGCTTACGGTAAACTTGCGGAAAGCCTCGTAAGTCGTGTATCAAAAGGCTACATGGTAGTAATAGAGGGTAGGCTTACTCAGGACAGATGGACGGATAAAGAGGGTAAACCACAGAGCAAGATAAGAATTGTGGCTGAAAGTGTAAGAATAATAAACAAACCTAAGATAGAAGAGCCTATAGAAGACTTACCCCTTAGAGATGAAGATATACCCGAGGAAACCATGGAAAAACCCTTTAGTTCAGAAGATGATGAAATACCCTTTTAAGGAGGTTTTATGATGGATATGATCAAAAGGTCAGCAAAGAAGAGCTGTCCCTTCTGTGATGCGAAAAAAGACCCAAGCTATAAAAACTACGAAGAACTTAGAAGGTTTCTCACAGAAAGGGGCAAGATAATAGGTAGAAGGCAAACAGGTGTATGTGCAAAGCATCAGAGAATGCTTGCCAGAGAGATAAAGAGGGCAAGACAGCTTGCTCTATTGCCATATCTTGTAGCATGAGGAGGTAAGGTATGAAGGTGGTGCTAATAAAGGAGCTTGAGGGTTATGGAGTCTTTGGAGATGTTATAAGTGTTAAGGATGGTTTTGCCAGAAACTATCTTATACCCAGAGGAATAGCCCTCCCAGCTACAGAGGGAAACCTAAACCATGTGAATAACATCCTCTCACAGAGGGCAAGAAAGCTCCAAAGGGAAAAGGAAAGGGCACAAGCTCTTGCGAAGAAACTGGAAGGTCTTATGTTGGAAATTGTCAGACAGGTGGGTGAAAAAGGGAAACTCTTTGGTTCTGTCACCTCCCAAGACATAGCTCAAGCCCTACAGGAAAAGGGTTTTGATGTGGACAGGAAAAAGGTTATGCTAAGAAACCCAATAAAAGAAATAGGCATATACACCATTACCCTAAAACTACATCCAGAAGTTAGTGTAGATATAAAAGTGGATGTCAAACCTGCGTAATAGACTATATTTTTAAGAGCTATGAGGGAAATAACCTTTGAAGGAGAAAGGACTAAATCTCGTGGTTTTCTGTTGTGGCTTTCCATAGTGTTAATTGGTGGGCTTCTTGGAACCATCAAGTTTGACAACACCTTTTGGTATAAGTCCGCAACGCTCGCTTATGCTTTGTCTTCTGTAGTTTATGTTAGTACCCTTTTTCTTAAAGACAGGTTGGTGCAGAATATGGCAACTCTTAGCCTTTCACTGGGTCTTGCTCTGAACCTTGCAGGTATGGTAAGAAGGACCATTCAAACCTATGAACTTGGTGTGCCCCATCCACCATGGAGCAATCTTTTTGAGGCACTTACCTTTTGGAGTTTTGTGGTAGGTTTTATATATCTTTTTCTTGAAAGAAAGTATGGTATAAGGCTACTTGGTGCGGTAGTAGTTCCTGTGGTTTTTGGACTGTCTGCTTTTGCCATTCTTTACGCTTCAAAAGATATAGTTCCTCTTATGCCGGCTTTGAGGAGCTACTGGCTCTATCTACATGTAGTTACCGCTTTTACAGGCTATGCGGGCTTTACAGTGGGCTTTGGCGGTGCAGTTCTATATCTTTTGAAAGACAAATACCCAAGACTTCCCCTACCATCAAGGGAAGTTCTCGATGAGATAACCTACAAGTCCATAGTTATTGTTTTCCCCATATGGACCGCTTCCATAATACTGGGTGCTGCATGGGCGAACGAAGCCTGGGGTGGATACTGGAGTTGGGACCCAAAAGAGGTGTGGTCGCTTATAGTGTGGCTCTTCTTTGGAGCTTATCTGCACGCAAGGCAGATGCTGGGCTGGAAAGGAAAAAGAACCGCCTGGATGGTGGTTTTTGGATTTATAACGGTGCTAATATGCTTCTTTGCGGTAAATCTATTTTTCCCAGGGCTTCACAGTTACGCAACTGATTAAGAAACAAACTTTTCAGCCTCAAGCCTTGCTTCTTCCAGTATTTTCTTTATATTCTCTGGTGAGGTTCCCAAAACCTTTGCCACTTTGTTTACGGTTTGCTCATCTCTGTTGTCTTCCAAGAGGTCTATAATAGAGAGTATGAACCCAAGAAGGCTCAACCTGTTTTCATAGGCTTCAACTATTTCTCTGTCAAGGAGCAAAGCTCTTGCTATATCTTCTGGCTTTTGTCCTAATATCTCCCATGAGAGCGAGAACAAACCCATAAGGTAAGCCTTATCCTTCATCTCTCTTGAGTTTATCTCAGCTATCTTCTCACCGAGACTTGCCCTGAAAAGGGCTTTCCTCCAAAGCTCCTTTTCCTTATCCTCTACAAACATATCGGAAAGAGCGAGCACTATGGTAAACTTGGCAACGTTTTCAAGTCCAAGGTAGACAACTGCATCTTCCACATTACTGAACTCCCTCGCCTTTGGGAAATAAGCTGAGTTTACAAACTTTAGGAGTTTGTATGTTACACCCACATCCTTCTCTATAACCTCAATAACTTTCTTCATATCTTTGGATTTTATAGCGTTATATATCTGCAGTATAGTTGATTTAAGAAAGGATATGGTTCTCGTATCCTTAATCAATGCAGGTCTTGAGAGATAAATTCCCTGAAAATATTCAAAGCCAAGCTCGTAAGCCTTTTCATAATCCTGCTTGGTTTCTATATTCTTAACTATTATGCCTCTTTTTAGGTTTTTTAATATGCTTATCACCTCTCTTAATTCTTCCTCTTTGTAGGGATTATTCCTTATATCTATCTTAACAAAGTGGCATTTATTGAGAAGTGGCAAGTAGTCTATTTTTTCAAAGCCAAAATCATCTATGCAGAATTTAAAGCCCCGCTTTATAAGAATATCAATAGCTTCAAAGAGTGTGTTGCTAAGTCTTTTGTTTTCAACAAGCTCTATACCAACATACTGGGAAGAGAGCAGGTCAAACATTGAAGCCTCAAGAAATATGGCTGGCACGTTCACAAAAACTAACTTACCATTTCCCACCTTCTGAGGTCCTATTTCAGTAAGCACATCTATAGCTATACTTGTAGCCTTGAGTGGGTCAAAATCCTTTGGGTATGCACGGGTGCTTCTGTCTTGAAGGAACACCTCATAAAAGGCTATCTTTCCCTCTCTGTTGTATATTGCTTGTTTACATAATACGTTCATGCATTTATATTATATAGGTTATCCAAAAGCTTCTGCAAATTACCACCCTTTAGCCTTTGAAGGTAGTTTACCACATACTTGCCTACTATGTCTACCTCTACGTTTACCATATCTCCTGTCTTTCTGAACCTGAGGTTGGTATTTTGATAGGTATGCGGTATCACATTTATGTATATAAACTGTCTCTCAACTTTGTTTATTGTAAGACTTATACCGTCTATACCTATAGAGCCCTTTTCTACGAAATACATTTCATAACCGGGTTTTATTTCAACAACTAAAGACCAGTGTTCCCCAGTTCTTTGCAGTTTAACTATGGGAGATGTAAAGTCCACATGTCCCTGCAGGATATGTCCACCGAGCCTGTCAGATAGTCTAAGAGCCCTCTCCAAGTTTACATAATCTCCTCTTTTTAAAAACCTCAGATTGCTCCTGCTTAGTGTTTCTTCAGATAGGTCAAACTCCAAAATATTGCGGTCAATCTTTACCACCGTAAGGCATACGCCGTTGACCGCTATACTCTCTCCAATCACCACATCCTCAAAGCCCGCATCTATAACAAGCCTTCCTCCCCTTAGAGCTTCTACCCTACCCACCCTTTCCACAAGACCTGTAAACATCAGAAAAGCACCTCCTCCGCAGGCAAAACTGGACCCTCGTAGCAAACCCTTTTGTAGCCTTCAGGAGTTTTCACCACACATCCAAGACATACACCCCATCCGCATGCCATCCTACTTTCAAGAGAAAAATACATTCTATGTCCACTGTTTAAATTCTTCAAAGCCCTCAGCATACCCTTTGGTCCGCAGGCATGGACAGTCCAAGAGCTGTCAAAGTCCTTTAGCACCTCCGTTATAAGACCCTTCCTGCCCTTGCTTCCATCCTCTGTGTAGAGTATGTATTCAAAGTCCTCTTCCTTTAGCCACTCTTCCATACCCAAATGCTCCTCAGACCTGCCTGCATAAACAAAGACAACCTTCTTGCCCTTTGCTCTAAGCTCCTTGCCTAAAAGGCTAAGCCCCGCAAGTCCCACACCACCACCAAGAAGTAGATGCTTTTCGCCCTCCTCAGGGAA
>JAXSNY010000012.1:0-18248 GCA_037925365.1 Aquificaceae bacterium | reverse complement strand
CTGCGTTAAAGCCACCCTCTCCAAAGAGCCTTCTAAAGGTGTTGGGAAGCCTAAAGGCTACAAAAAAGGCATCTGTGATATGTGAAACGCCAAAATAGTAGGCTATCAAGGCATCTCTTACATAGCCTATAATCCTACTTAAAAGGGTGGCAATGGAGAAGGAAATAGAGTGCTTTATTAAGCTCATACGGATCCCTCGTATATTTTCCACACATCATTAGGGTTATAGTTGCTACAAGGGAAAAAGGTATAGTGCTCGCTTCCTATCGTAGGAGTATTGTATAGCTCTCCATAATCTATAAGATTTTCACAGATAAGTATTCTATAGTCTTGATTCTTCAAGTTAGGAAACTTTCTCAACCTTGCGGATAATACTTTTTCTAATGCTTTTTTTGAGTTTTCATAACTACGATAGACAGAAAGTCCGCACATCATACATCTATATTTATTATCTTTTGCTTTCTTAAATCTCTCTTTATTGCCTATGAAGTATGGATATCTATCAAATCTTTCTATCTCAAACCTATAGAAAATCCCAGAAGGTTCTTTCCTCAAGTCCGCAAGTAGATTCTTAGGGCAATACTCTTTGATAGATTGAATTAGATTTCTTATTTCTTGCTCTACTTCCTCCACAAGTTTCCAGTATTCGTAATCATTGCATCTCATTTAATCAGGATGTGAGGCAGTGGTGAGAATATAAATCCAGCTTCTCTTTTTATAATATCAGATAAATGCCTTATGTAGGGATATACTAAGAGCAAGCCACTATTTTTTGCATAAGCCATAAGAAGGCTTCTTTTTAATTCCTTCACGTTTCGCTTATACTCAAGCAGAAGTTTGTATGATATTTCTATGTTTATTTCCTTGCCTTCTACTAAGATTTTTTCTTTGTGGTTGTATAAGAAGCTAAGTTTACCATCATCCTCAATCTTTGGTCTTATTGAAAGGTCAGCTTTTACTTCAACACCTTCGGCTGTATCCGATTCTTTTACATTCAAAGCTAATTTCACAAGACTTAAAGATTCTATATCTACATTTTCTAAAAAAAGCCTCAGATTATCCTTCAGTTTTTTATCTATAACTTCTCTCATGCAGCTTGCAGGAGGTCTATGTCTATACCTTTTTCGTATCCTATACTGTAAGGAGCATATACCTTATTTTCCAAGGATTTTTTGATTGACTTCTTCAGTCTGTAGTTTAAAGAGTTTACTTTCAAAAGGTTTCTGAAAGGTTTATCAAACATTGAACGAAAACCTTCAAAAACTTCCAGATCTTCAATTTCCATCTTAAGGGAATTATCTGGTAATTCAAAATCTTGTAAGGAATACTCGGTTTTTATAAAAAGTCCAAGGTTTTCATAAGGTCTTTTAACAATGCTTACCTTACCAGACTTAAAGAGGTCTCCTATAGGTCTATTACCCTTCAAATAGTCTGCCAGTAGTTTGTTGGGAAGGTTTTCTATTAAAAACCATAGCTCTCCATCCTCTGCGTCCTTTATGTAAAGGGCGTAATATTGACCATCACAAGACACCAACTCTACTGGAAAATCCATTACATCAACAACCACAAACTTTTTGGTTTCAGTATGCTCTACATTGATTTCCTCATAATCCCATACATACATTTTTATACCTTCCTTTTTTTCATGCCGGAGGCGGGAGTCGAACCCGCACGCCCTCACGGGCACTGCCCCCTCAAGACAGCGCGTCTGCCAGTTCCGCCACTCCGGCTTAGATGTTATATTATACACCATGGTTTTAAATTTGCCAAGACTATATGCCATCACCGACAGCAAGAGATACCCAGACATGCTCCAAAGGTTGGAGAAGGCTCTCAAGAAGGGTATAAGAATGGTTCAGCTCAGGGAAAAGGAGCTTTCTGGACTTGAATACTACCAGCTTGCAAAGAGGGTAAGAGAGCTTACGCAGGACTATGATGCCATGCTTTTTATAAACGATAGGGTGGACATTGCACTGGTGGTGAATGCGGATGGAGTGCACTTACCAGAAAAGGGTATACCACCCAGCGTGGTAAAAAAGATAGCTCCGCATCTACTTGTAGGATACTCCGCACACAGCCTTGAAAAAGCCTTATGGGCTCAAGAAGAGGGTGCGGACTTCATAACCCTTAGTCCCATCTTTAAAACTCAGTCCCATCCAGAAGCAGAGCCTATAGGTCTTGGTCTGCTAAGGGAAGTTTCTCAGAGGCTATCCATCCCCGTATACGCTCTGGGTGGAATTACATGGGATAGGATAAAACTCTGCTACAAAAACGGTGCCTATGGCATCGCCGGTATAGGATTATTCTTTGACCATGTTGATAGTGATTGGGGGACCCACGGGTAGCGGTAAATCAGAGATGTGCTGTCTCTTGGCAAAGAGGATAGGAGGTGAGATAATAAGCGCGGACTCTATGTGCGTCTACAGGTATATGGATGTAGGCACAGCCAAACCCTTGGAATGCATGGAGGAGGTAAGGCACCATCTGGTTAATTTGGTGGAACCAGGTGAGGTCTTTGATGCCAAAGTCTTTGAAGAGCTTGCTCTCAGAGCAATAGAGGAGATAAAAGGTAGGAGAAAAGTTCCAATAGTCTGCGGTGGCACATACCTCTACCTTCAGGCACTGCTCTATGGCATAGAGGAAACACCACCGCCCGATTGGTCATTGAGGAAAAGGCTTTACGCATTGGCGGAGAAAAAGGGTAGTACATACCTACATCAAAAACTCAAGGTGGTGGACCCCCAGTATGCTCAAAAAATATCATCCAAGGATACAAGGAGAATAGTAAGAGCCCTTGAGGTTTTCATAAACTCTGGAAGACCCTTCTCCTCTTTTCATCATTGGAACAGCCCAAGGTTTGAGTTTGTGGGTTTTTACCTAAGCTGGAGCTGGGAGGAACTCTCCAAAAGGATAGAGGAGAGGGCAAGAAGGATGCTCCAGAGTAATCTTCTTGAGGAGCTGGAAAGACTTATGCAAATGGGTTTTGAAAACTTTCTCACATCACCTCAAGCTATAGGCTACAAGGAGTTTATTCCTTGTATAAAAGGAGAAAAGCCTCTGCAAGAGTGTCTTACTGAAATGGTAAAAAACACAAAGGAATACGCAAAAAGGCAGATAAGGTGGTTTAGAAAACAGGGCTGGCATAAGATAGACATAGAAAAGCTGGGTGTAAAAGGGGCGGTAGAGGAGATATTAGACTATATTGATGCTTTGTCTAATATCTTTAGCCCTTGCCTTAAGATTATTGAAGGGTAACATCTCAATAAGCATGATTTATATCATGAAAATTCTCCAGATGACCGAAATTTCTACTTTTCCTGCAAGCATATTGAACAAAGCAGTTTGTAGAGAGTTATTTTTCTGTGTTTAAGCGATGGTTTGGCGAGTATGTGAGTAGTGTGAGGTTTGAGAACATTAGGTCATGAATATGTCCCTGAAAAAGGTTTTTGGACACAGCAGCTTTCTTCCTCTTTTTGGCTTAGTGTAAAATGCGTCATAGAAGGTCTGCATTTGAGAGAGTATGTTGTGGTAGAATATCCTCTGCATTTTTTACCTCCCTTTAGAGAGTTGTGGGTAGGATAATATACCTAACCCTCTCCTAATGCTTTTTCATAAACAGAGGCTACGCCATTTGAATTTTGCACCCGACGTATAATGTATAATTTATAGTCATGAAGCTTTTCCTGACGCTCCTGCTACTCTTAAAGCTAAGTCTTGCCCAAGACTTATACACAGAGTTTGTAAAGTCTCAAATCAAAGAAATACCTCTTGACAAGGCTATAGTGGTAGGTAAAGGAAAAAGGGAGCTTATAACCTTTATAAACCCTGACTGTGGACACTGCAGGAAAGAGTGGCAAGCCCTAAGACCTCACTTAGACAAGGTAAAGGTCTATGTTTTTCTTTTACCTTTTAGGAGCTTTCCAGAAAGCCACGCCAAGTCTTATTACATAGCCTGCTCAAAGGATAAACTAAAAGCACTTGACGAAGTCCTATCTGGAAAGTTTGACGGAAGACCTCCACAGGTAAAGGAGTGTCCTCTTGTTTATGAGCACATAAAGGTTGCAGAAAAGCTAAATGTTCAAGGAACTCCATACAATATAGTCCTTGGGAGCTACAAGGTTATAGAAGGCTATAGCCCAGCTCTCTTGGAACATCTTGGGGTTAGATGATAGTAGTGGTTATGGGTCTTTCTGGCTCTGGCAAATCCTTTCTTGCAAGCATACTCCAGCATGACTTTGGCTTTGAGTGGCTAAGGAGCGACCTAATAAGAAAAGAGCTTGCTGGAATAAATCCCTATGAGAGTGCTAAATCTGGCTACGGTGAAGGTATATATTCACAAGAATGGACAAAAAGAGTTTATGAGGAAATGATAAAAAGGGCTAAAGAATTGGTCTGTATTGGTAAAAATGTAGTGCTTGATGCAACTTTCCTTCAGGATTGGCAAAGAGAACTGGTAAGGAAAAACTTTCCAAATGCTATATTTCTGCTTGCCTACGCAGAAGACCAAATAGTAATGAAAAGGCTTAAGGAAAGGCAGGATATATCCGATGCGGACCTTGAGGTGTATCTAAGGCAAAAAGAAAACTTTGTTCCCCCTCCTTATGCAATACGCGTAGACACAAACAAAACCAGAAATGAACTCAGGGCTGTCCTGCAGGAGATACTCCAAGGCTTTGAGAGGAAAGACATTCAATAGAACGCTCTATAGGATTTCCATTTTCTAATCTGCAGTCAGGGTTTATACCCTTATCGGTAGTCACAAGCTCACCATTTGGAAGTTTCATCTCAAAGGTGATAAGCCTTAACACATTACCGCAAGCGTCAAGCACATACATGTTGCTCCCTACGTACTTGCCTACCGTGTTTTCCCCCACTATAACTGCACCCGCATACCTTCTAAGCAAAGTGGCTACCAGCTCCGACGCGGAGGCGGTATGTTTATTAACAAGCACAACAATTGGTTTATTAAAGCCCTGCCTGTTTATAAACTGATATACTCCTAAGCTTCTCCCTCGCCCTTCAAGGTAGAACATAACACCCTCACCACCTATTAGCATATCCGCTATACTTTTGGCTACAGAAATGAGCCCACCACCGTTATCCCTTAGGTCAAGTATAAGGACATCTATGTTGTTGGTGTTGAATTTTTCCATAGCCTCCCTAAACTGCTCTACCGCAGGCTGTGTGAAGCTTACGAGCTTTATATATCCTATTTTTTTGTCTCCATGATCTATTAGCCTCACCTCTTCTATTACAGGCACGGAGAATTCACCCTTTAAAACCTTTATCTCCATAAACAGCCCTTCCCTTATTATTTCAAGGTTTATGATTCCTCCCTTTTCTACCTCTCTTATAATTTTCCTCCACTGGTTTTTGTCATTTACACCGTTTATAGCTAATATAAGGTCACCCTCTCTGACACCATGCTGTTCTGCGGGAGACCCGGGGAAAACCTTAACCACATAACCCTTGTCATCCCATCGCACACCCAAACCTATCATCTTTGAACTTGAATACCAAAGCCTATCTTCCTCCTGTCTTGTTATAGAGGTCCAGCGGTCGCCTATCTTTCTTATCTGTTCTATCAATTCCTGTTCATTTCTCAACTGCGCGTCCTTTATCCTATCCCACCAGAGATAATGCCTTTCCATGAGTGTGAAAACTTTCTTTAAGAGTTCTTCCCTGGAGCAGTCTTCCCCTGCAAAGGATATATGGAAGAGCAAGAAAATAACAAAAAGGGACACACCCATAAGCGTTCAGTTAAAGAAATATAATTCTGTTGACAAAAACTTCAAGAGTTATAACTTATAAACACCTGATATTAACTTTTTAGGAGGCAAGGCATGTACTATGTGGCTGAGGTCATAAACGAAGAGTGCAGTAAGTATAACTGCAAGCAGTGCACCCTTTTCTGCCCTGAGCCAAACACTCTTATGTATACTGACGAGGAGCATCATGCCTTTGTGGCACAAGAGCGGTGCAAGGGCTGTGCCTTGTGTGTCTATGTCTGTGTAAATCTCTTAAAGAGGAACGCCATACATATGGTTATGCCAGAGGTGCACGCGGAGAAGTAAGGTATGACAATAAGAGAAAAGCTCTGGACTTACGAGGACTACCTTAGTCTTGAGGAAGAAAAAAGGTATGAGATAATTGACGGAGAGCTTCTTGAAATGCCAGCATCAAGTCTAAGGCATCAAAAAATAGTAGGGACGCTCTATAGACTTCTTTCTCAGCATGTAGAAGAAAAAGCCCTGGGAGAAGTCTACATTTCTCCAGTGGATGTGGTTTTGTCTCCTTACCATGTGGTCCAGCCAGATATAGTGCTGGTTTTAAAGGAAAACTATCACACCCTTAAAGAGAACTCTATACATGGCTCTCCAGACCTTGTGGTGGAAGTGGTCTCTCCTTCTACTTTCAAAAGGGATACAGAGGACAAGAGAAAACTGTGTGCCAAGTATGGCGTAAAGGAGTATTGGCTTGTGTTTCCAGAAGAAAGGGTAGTGGAGGTGCTTACCTTGGAGGGAAATGAGTATGAAGTTTTCTCCCACGCCTTTGAAAGCGGAAAGGTTTGTTCAAAGCTTCTTGAAGATTTTTGTCTAAATTTAGAAGGTGTCTTTGGTGCAGTTGTAGAGAGGTGAGTTATGGCGGTAAAGGAAAAAGTTTGGACTTACGAGGACTATCTCAGCCTTGAGGAAGAAAAAAGGTATGAGATAATTGACGGAGAGCTATTTGAAATGCCAGCACCAAGCCTAAAACACCAGAAGGTTATTTGGAATCTTGCCTATGTCTTTAGGAGGTATCAAGAGAAAAAAGACTGTGGAGATTTTTATCTTGCTCCAGTGGATGTGGTTCTTTCTGAAGAACATGTAGTCCAGCCAGACCTTGTATTTGTCTCAAAGGATAGACTTTCTATAGCAAGGGGTAGAGGTATATTTGGCTCTCCAGACCTTGTGGTGGAAGTGGTTTCTCCTTCTACTTTCAAAAGGGACACAGAAGACAAGAGAAAACTGTATGCCAAGTATGGTATAAAGGAGTATTGGCTTGTGTTTCCAGAAGAAAGGGTGGTGGAGGTGCTTACCTTGGAGGGAAATGAGTATGAGGTTTTCTCCCACGCCTTTGAAAGCGGAAAGGTTTGTTCAAGACTTCTTGAAGATTTTTGTCTAAATTTAGAAGAAATTTTTTAAGGAGGTAAAATATGGCAACACTTGGGCCAGCAGGTTTTTCACCTTATCCAGTAGCGGTTTATGAAGGTGTTTTAAATCCTCCACCGGGCAGGGCTCTTATGTTTAATGAGATAGTGGACGAAGAGCTTGCCATGAGAGAAGCTGCAAAGGCAATGCTTACAAGACCGAACCCCACCATATTCCCAGGTCCTCAGGTCCTCTACGCTTGGAACGAGGAGGCAAAGGAAAAGGCAAAGTTAGTGAAGAAAATGGCACAGGTTCTTGGTGCAAAAATAATCCCCATGTATGACTACAGACCCAAATATCCTAAGATAAACCCAGCGGTGGAAATAAACCCTAACCATCCAAACCTCACCATATGGCACAACAAGATAAAGGCGTGCATATTCATAGGTGTGCATTGCCACTATGCAAACGTTGCCTTGAAGATAATAAGGGCGGAGACAGACTGCTTTACCATAGCCATGTGCGGTATGGCAGGGCATGAAGATGCTATGATAACACTCAGAGACCAGCATATAGAAGAGATGGAAAAGTTCATAAATATCGCAGAGGAGGTAAAAAGGGAGATAGGAAAATGAAAACCCAGGAAAGGCTTTGGACTTATGAGGACTACCTTAGCCTTGAGGAAGAAAAGAGGTATGAGATAATTGATGGAGAGCTGCTTGAAATGCCAGCACCAAGCCTCAAACATCAGGAAATTCTAAAGAGGCTCGTAAAGCTATTTCAGATGGTAGAGGATAAAAAGCTGGGACTTTACTACTTCTCACCAATAGACGTGGTGCTTTCAGATAGGGACATTCTCCAGCCAGACCTTGTGGTGGTGCTTAAGGAGAATTTGTCCATAGTTCAAGAAAGAGGTATCTTTGGCGTTCCAGACCTTGTGGTAGAAATTGTGTCTGCCAGCTCTTACAAAAGGGACACAGAGGACAAAAAGAAACTGTACGCAGGCTATGGCGTAAAGGAATACTGGCTTGTGCTTCCAGAGCTAAAGCTCATTGAAGTGCTTACCCTTCAAGAAGGTGAATACAGGGCTTTCTCCTTTGCCTGTGAAAAGGGCAAAGTGTGTTCAAAGGTGGTTGAGGGTTTGTGTGTGGAGTTGGAAGGAGTGCTACCATGATAGCGGAGAAGGTCTGGACTTATGAAGATTATTTAAGCCTTGAGGAAGAGAAAAGGTATGAAATAATTGACGGGGAGCTATTTGAAATGCCAGCACCCAGCATTAGACATCAAGAGATATCTGGCAGGTTGTATGTGAAGCTTTTCAACTACATAGTGGAGAACTCTCTTGGAAAAGTACTTTACGCTCCTATAGACGTGGTGCTTTCACAGAAGGACATCCTTCAGCCAGACCTTGTGGTAGTGCTTAAGGAGAATTTGTCCATAGTTCAAGAAAGAGGTATCTTTGGCGTTCCAGACCTTGTGGTAGAAATTGTGTCTGCCAGCTCTTACAAAAGGGACACAGAGGACAAAAAGAAACTGTACGCAGGCTATGGCGTAAAGGAATACTGGCTTGTGCTTCCAGAGCTAAAGCTCATTGAAGTGCTTACCCTTCAAGAAGGTGAATACAGAGCTTTCTCCTTTGCCTGTGAAAAGGGCAAAGCGTGTTCAAAGGTGGTTGAGGGTTTGTGTGTTGACCTTGAGGAGGTCTTTAGGTGATAAAAATCAGCTTGCTTATTATAGCCTTTTATAAATTTAAAACAAACTTCTGCAGGAGGTAAGGTCATGCAAACATCTACCGAGACAGTTATATACAACAGGGCAGGACAGAGGGTGGTCTCACCCGACTACCTTCTTTTTGAAGCACCAAGGATGAAGCACTTCATGACAGGCTCAGAGGCAGTAAAGGAGGCGGTAAAGAGGGCTTCAGTAGATGCCTCTGTGTCCTATCCAATAACACCTCAGTCTGAGGCGGCACACCTTATAGGCGAACTTTGGGTTGAGGGCTATGTGGGTGTATACTTCAGAGGTGAGTCTGAGTTTGGCGTTATGTCTGAGGTGGCAGGATGTGCTTTGGCAGGTGCAAGGACAATAACCACTACCTCTGGACCTGGAACCTTGAGAGCCTTTGAAAACTTCCCCATGTGGGCAGGGACAAGAATACCAGTGCAACTTGTCCTGATGGCAAGGGGTGTAAATGCACCACTTTCTATACAGCCTGACAACCTTGAAGTGGGCTTCTTGCTTGATACGGGTTGTATGATATGGTATGCGGAGAACGCACAAGACCTTTTTGATATGATATTGGCTGGTTTTGTGGTGGCGGAGCAACCCTCTGTGCATATCCCTGTTGTAACGGTTGTGGACGGCTTTTTTGTCTCTCATACCCGTGAAGCGGTTATGCTTCCACCAGATGATATAGCCCTTCCACCCTATAACCCATACAAGGCACCCATGCCCGTCATAGACTCAGAAGTGCCACCGGGAAGATTTCTAAGAGACCCCTTTGTAATGAAGTCTAACTACATATCCTACGCAACCCATGCCAGCTGGCAGTGGGAAGTGAGAGCTGCCATTGAAAGGTCAAGACCCTACACTAAGCACTACCTTAGAGGTCTTATAGAAGAGTTTGGAGACCCCTCTGCGGAGCTTGTCTTCGTAGCTTGCGGCACTGCGGCCGCTCAGTCAAAGGAGGCGGTCAGGCTCTTGGAGGAGGAAGAAGGCATAAAGGCAAGAGTTGTCAAGCTAAAAACCATAAGACCCTTCCCCATAGAGGAGCTAAGGCAGGCGGTAAAGGGTGCTAAATACATCTTTGTGCCAGAGTTTAACGTGGTAGGATGGCTTGAAAGAGAGGTAAGAAGATATCTATACGGTCATTCAGATGCGGAAATCATAGGTACACCAAGGGTAGCAGGTGGAATGACCATGCCCGCAGAGGTTATAGTTAAAGAAGTTCTTAGACTTACAGGAAAGGAGGTAAAGCATGTCATATAAGATTTACGAAATAAACGAAGACCTTTTGGATGTGATGCCCCAAGAGATAAAAGACCTTCAGTTTAAGGCTACTTGGGGCAACCCCAAGAGAGGTGTCATGGACCTTCCCTATTCAAAGGAGTTAATAGAGGAGCATTCTCTGTGCGCGGGATGTCCTGAGTCCATGGCTCTCAGATACATTCTTGCCTCCTTGCCAAACCCCGAGGATACCATAATAGTCAACTCTACAGGATGCACCTCTTTGGTCTTTCCTCATATAGCCCTCCATACTGTTCACTCTCTCTTTGGAAACCAGAATGCGGTAGCCTCTGGCATAAAAAGGGTGCTTGAATGGAGGTTTCCCGACAAGGTCAAGGATGTGGTGGTGCTTGCTGGTGACGGTGCAACGGTGGATATAGGTCTTGACTGCACCCTTCAGTCCTTCTTTAGGCAAGAGAAGATAACCACCATATGCTTTGACAACGAGGTTTATGCCAACACGGGCGGTCAAGAGAGCGGTTTGACGGTAAAAGGTCATGTCTTTAAGATGGCACCAAAGGGCAAGCAGTGGGACAAAGTCCCCATGTGGCAACTTGCTATAGACTCAGGATGCCACTATGTGGCAAGGCTTACCGTGTCCTCTCCCAAGAGGGTGGAAACGGTTATAAAGAAAGCCATATACGTGGCAAGAGAGCTAGGACCTACATATGTGCATTTGTATACTCCTTGCATTCTTGAGATAGGTCTTAACTCCGACGACGGTCTTGATGAGATGAGGCAGAGAGACAAGGAAAGGTTTGCCTTCTTTGAGTATGTTTCTGAGCCTGCAAAAGAGGTCATTGAGCGCAAGAAAGAGGAGGGCTTGCTATGACAAGAAGAAGAGTAAACATTCGTATGCCAGCCCTTGGTGGGCAGGGTGCGGTTACCGCCGCACACATAATAGCCACAGCGGCTGACTATGAAGGCTACTATGCGGTCTCTAACCCCTTCTTTGGTGCAGAGAAGAGAATGGCACCAGCGGAAAGTTATGCACGCATAGGAATGGAACCCATATACGACAGAGGCGAAGTGGTCTATCCGGATGTTATCATGGTCTTTCACCCTCAGGTTATCACCATGGGTAAATCCTACACCATGCCCTTCTACTCTGGCATAAAGAGAAGGGGTCTCATCATCATAAACACAGAGGAAGACCTACTTACCGACGAGGATAAGGAAAGACTTGAAGAGCTTGAAGTAAAAGTCTTTAACTTCCCAGCCACCAAGTTTGCCATAGATATAGCAGGCACAGAACTTTCCACCAATATGGCTATGATAGGTGCTCTCTTTGGTGCCATAGGCGCGGTTGGTGTTGAGGCTATAGAGGAAGGTATAAAGTCAAGGTTCCTCAAGAAATTCGTAGCCTCTGGTGGAACCGCTTCTTTGGACTCTGCCCTTGAGAGGAAGTTTAAGAAAAAGCTGGAGCTAATAGAGAAAAACCTCAATACCGCAAAGGCTGCATATGAGCTTGCTCAAAGATGGGCCCAAGAGCAAGGGCTTGAGCCTTTTCTTCCTCCTCCACCTAAAAAGGTAGCAGTGTAAAACCTTGGGGGGTCTTCCCCCTTAACTTCTTACAGGCACACCTTTTGAGGCTAAGTAGGCTTTTAGCTCTGGTATACTTATCTCTCTAAAGTGAAAAAGCGAAGCCGCAAGGCAGGCATCGGCTCCTCCAAGGGTAAAGCCCTCATAAAAGTGATCCATTGAGCCAGCCCCACCCGAGGCTATAACGGGTATGTTTACAGCTTCAGAAACAGCCCTTGTTAGCTCTATATCATAACCAGACTTCGTTCCATCCCTGTCCATAGAAGTTAACAGTATCTCACCCGCTCCAAGACTTTCTGCTCTCTTTGCCCATTCAATAGCGTCAAGACCTGTGGGAGTTCTACCACCGTGTATGTAGACTTCCCAGCTGTTTCCCTTTCTCTTTGCATCTATGGCAACCACAACACACTGAGAACCAAACCTTTTTGCACCTTCGTAGATGAGCCGAGGGTTTTTTACCGCAGAGGTGTTTATTGAAACCTTGTCCGCACCAGCTTCTAAGAGTTTTCTCATATCCTCAAGGCTTGAGATACCACCACCTACGGTAAAAGGCATGAAAACCTCTTCCGCTACCCTCTTTACTACCTCAAGGGTTATCTTCCTGTCCTCTGCAGAGGCGGTTATATCAAGAAAAACCAGCTCATCCGCTCTCTGCTCTTCGTAAACCTTTGCCACCTCCACTGGGTCTCCCGCATCCACAAGGTTTAAAAACCTCACCCCCTTTACTACCCTTCCCTTGTCAACATCAAGACAGGGTATTATCCTCTTCGCTAACATGTTAGCTTCTCTGGAGTTTTTTGTAGATATCGCCAAGATATATCCGGTAGTATATGGGTCTGCCATGAGGACAAACCTCTTTGTTTTCAAAAGAAAGCCATAAGTTTAAAAACTCTCTTGCCTTATTTTGGTCAAGTCTGTCTCCAGCCTTTATGGAAGACCTACAAGCCCTGTCCTCTTCCATCTTAAGAACCTCGTAATTATACCTCTCTGAAAGCAAGTGCTGGTCAAAGAAATATAGATAATCTCCTAACTTAGCCACGATTAGCGTGTTATCTATTATACCAATAAGCTCTGGCTCTGTTTTGTATTCCGCCTTTTTTTGAGACAGCATGGCAGGTATGTGTCTGTGCCTTGTTTCCAGAAAAGACTTTATGAGGTTTTTTACATTGCCTTCTTTGAGAATTTTCACTTCTGTCTTCTTTGGATGGACGTTTACATCCAAAAGGTATGGAGGCACTCGCACATAACAAAGCACCAAGCCAGCCTTGCCCCATGCTTTTCTAACATACTCAGAAAGGCTCTTGTTGTGCACTGGTCTTCCGTTTACGAAGAGAAAAATGTCTCTTCCTTCCCTATTTACCGAAATTAGGAGGTCAACCCTAAGATGATCCTCTTCCCTCGTTATATGTTCCAGCTTATTCTGGAGAAGCTCTTCCGCCCTTTCTTTTATATCCACCGCAGGCTTGAGATGGTATATTTCTTTTCCTTCTGCTCTTAGGCGAAAAGATGTCTTTGGGTTTGCCAATGCAAGAACTTTAAAGACTTTATATATTTTTCTTCTCTCTGTGTCTTCTTTTCCAAGAAAGGCGATTCTCAGAGGTGCGTTATAAAAGAGGTCATAAACCTCTACATGCGTTCCCACAGGCATACCAACGAGTTTTTCACTTACCACCTTTCCACCTTCAACTCTTATCTCCTTACCCAACTCTTCCTGAAAGAACCTTGACCTAAGGACCATCTTACTTACAAGGCTAATGGCATGAAGAGCTTCACCTCTAAAGCCATAAGTGGAAAGGCTTTGAAGGTCTTCAAGGCTTCTTATTTTGCTGGTTGCACCGCTCATGATAGCCTTGTGTATGTCCTCTGAAGGTATTCCTACGCCGTTGTCTCGCACGCTTATATACCTCTTACCACCCTTTATTACTTCCACATCGACAAAGGTAGCACCTGCATCAAGAGAGTTTTCCATAAGCTCTTTGACGCATTCCGCAGGACCTTCTATAACCTCTCCAGAGGCTATGTGGCTCTTTACCTCTTCTGGCAAAAGATTTATACGCATAAGGATATAAGATATGCAACTTCCTTAATGTGAGCTCCGTCAGGATAATCCACCAAGTTAAGGCTTAACTTTTTCTATGGAGGAAAGGATGCCAAATAGACTTATAAACTCAAAAAGTCCCTATTTGCAAAAATCTGCCCATCAGCCTGTTGACTGGTATGAGTGGTCCGAGGAGGCTTTCCAAAAGGCTAAGCAAGAAGACAAACCTATTCTGCTTTCCATAGGTGGTGTATGGTGTCATTGGTGTCATGTGATGGCTCATGAGAGCTTTGAAGACCCAGAGATAGCCAAAATAATAAATGAGAACTTTGTGCCTATTAAGGTGGACAGAGATGAAAGACCAGAAATAGACAGAAGATATCAGGAAGTGGTTATAGCCCTTACAAACTCCGGTGGTTGGCCCCTGACGGTGTTTTTAACGCCCGATGGGAAGGCCTTTTTTGGTGGCACATACTTTCCACCAGAAGACCGTTGGGGAAGACCAGGCTTTAAGAGCTTGCTACTTAGGATAGCACAGCTTTGGAAGGAGGACAGAGCACGCATACTCAAGTCTGCAGAGAGTATATACGAGAGCCTTATGAACTACAGCAAACAAAACTTCAAAGACCCAGTGGACCAAGACCTACTCCAAAGGGGAATATCCACACTGCTTGCTAATATAGACTACCAATGGGGAGGTATAGGGTCCGCCCCCAAATTTCATCATGCAAAAGCCTTTGAACTTCTCCTATATCACAACTACTTTAATCCATCACCTCTTTTGCAAAAGGCTATAACAAGCTCACTTGACGCAATGGCTAAGGGAGGAATATACGACCATCTACTTGGTGGCTTTTTTAGGTATTCTACTGACGAAAAATGGCACATACCACACTTTGAGAAGATGCTATATGACAACGCAGAGCTTTTGAGCCTATACTCCATAGCCTACAAGGTGTTTGGTAAGGAGCTTTACAGAAGGTCTGCGGAAGGCATAGTAAACTACTATAAGCTCTACGGTTATGACCCGCAAGGAGGCTTTTATGCCTCTCAAGATGCAGACATAGGCTTGCTTGATGAGGGAGGATATTACACCTTTACGCAGAAGGAAATTGAGAGCCTCCTTAGTCCAGAGGAGCTAAGAGTTTTTAGCCTATACTTCGGTCTGGCGGACATGCCCCATGAACCACATAAGAAGGTGCTTTATGTATACAAAGAGGAAGATGAGGTCTCAAAGGCAACAGGCTTAACCCCTCAGGAAGTGAAAAACCTTTTAGAGTCTTCAAAAAGGAAACTCCTACAACACAGAGAAAAAAGGCAGATGCCCTACATAGACAAAACCCTCTACACTAACTGGAACGCACTTATGGTGTGTGGACTGTGCGATTATTGGAAGACCTTTAATGACCCATGGGCTTTGGAATCTGCGGAGAAAACAGTAAGGAGGACACTAAACCAGTATTACAAGGATGGTATGCTCTTTCATACAGATAGTGTGGATGGCTTTTCTGAAGACTATATTTTCTTCTGCAACGCACTTTTATCCCTCTATGAGATAAGCCAAGACAAAACCTACTTAGAGGTCGCAGTGCGGATAATGAAGAAAGCCATAGACCTCTTTTGGGATAAGGATGGGTGGGGCTTTTATGATACCTCAACAAGCGGAGAGGGGCTCTTAGACATTAGACTTAAAAACCTGCAAGATACGCCCACCCAATCGGTAAACGGGTCTGCAGGCTACACACTACTGCTCTTGGGAACACTTACGGGAGATACCACCTTTATAGACTACGGAGAAAAAACCCTGCAGGCTTTTTCAAGGTTTGTAAGGGAAGTGCCTATGGTGTCTCACTCTTACCTTATTAGCCTCTATGCGTATCTAAAGGGCATATACAAGGTGGAGACAAGGGACTACTTTGGGCAAGCTCTAAAGCTCTTTAGACCCTTTAAGTTTGTCCTTAGGTCTGAGGTGGAAGGCTTAGTAATATGCGAGGGGCAGGCTTGCCAAAAGTTTGAAGATCTCAGTATAATCCTAGAATAAGGAGGTCTATATTCCCTAATAAGTTTGAGGCGACATGCTAATATTGCGAGCTGGAGTGGAATTGAAAGAAAAAAGTAAAAAAATCCTAACAGAACTTTTCCAAGGACCAGAAAAGAAAGCAAGGTTCCTGGCTACGGTTGGCTCAAATACCACCTGTTGGGGACTGAGCCAATCTGAGAAGGCGGGATACAAATACCCCAACCCAAAGTGTAGTTTTATACACTTTGGTTAATGTGGTGTATGCTATGATATTAGCTTTCCTTTTGTTCATCATAATCGGATCAGTTTTTGCACTTGATGTAGGCAAGGTAGATAGCTTTAGTGGTAAAGTAGACAAGTTACAAAGAGGGCAGGTAAAACCCCAACCTCTAACTCAAGAAAACATCGGACTATCTGTAGGAGACACACTAAGGACAAAAAGCGATGGAACCGCAAAGGTCTCCTTTATAGATGGTAATAACGTGGAACTTGGACCGCTTACAAGAGTATCCCTTAGCATAGACAAATATCCCTTTTGTGGACACTTACCCACGCCTCGGGTTTAGGGACTGACTGAAAGTATGGATTTCTTTCAATCAATCCCAGTGCCTTACTCCAAAGACACTTAAACCGCTCATCAAACAGGCGAGCCATAAACTCCTCTACCTGCTTGATAAGGGCTTGCTCCATACGACCCAAATGCAAGCTCCACTCAGCACAGCTAAGCAGATTCCTGCTTGCATTCACATCCGCATGGAGCTTTCTATTGCATAGCTTACACTCAAACTCACTCCTTGTCTTCCTATTCTCTTTGTCTACATAACCACAATTACTGCATGCTTGTGAACTATAGGCAGGAGCAACATACACCACCTCTATGCTATATTCCTCTCTTACTTCCTCTATCTTCTTTTTTAATTCTCCAAGCCCAAACCTTATAAGCACCCTCTTTATAGCCTTTGGAAAATTGTTAATCACCCTCCTCAAAAAGCCTCTTAAGTCCTCAAGCACAAGCCTCTGTGGTCTGTATAACTCTATAACCCTGTTTATTATCCTCCTTACCTCATTCTTCACATACTCACTTAGCCTGTGTTGAAGTCTTAAATACCTTCTGCTCTCTGTTGGCTTTTTTCCTCTCCTTTGCATTTCTCTTTGAATTCTGTCTATCTTATCCGCATACTCCCTGACCTTGCTGTAAAACTTCCTGCCAAAGAGGTCTCCTCTGTCTGAGACAAGAAAACACTCCATGCCAAAGTCAAGGGCTACCTCTCCACTGAAAGCTATCTCCTTTCTCTCCATCTCCTTCACAAGTCTTAGTTTACCATCTTCTGCTATCTGAACCATGCTTGTTAGCTTTCCACCTCTTTCCTCAAAGTATTCATGAAGTTTCACAGGCAGATATATAGGCTTTCTCTTTTCATGAGTTGACAGCCTTATCCAGAAGTCAAAGCCTTTTGCTTTCTTTGGTCTTTCCAGCAAGGCACATTTGCTATCCAAAAGCATAGAGATGCCTTTAAAACTTGGCTTTTTCCAGCTTTTGAGAATATGCTTGAATATCTTTTTAGCAAGTAGTCTTTCTTCCTTGACTATCTCATACTCGTGCTTGTTTTTGTCTTTATCTATCCACAGGGCTTTCTCACTTTTTGGAATAAGCCATTCCTTTCTGGAGTTGATATAAAGGAGAACTCTTTTTGTCTTTTCAGGAAGAGTTGAGGCAGAGACTATCTCTTTGAACCTTTCTTGGACATTGCCAATAAAACTTTCCAGTGTAGGGACTACCACATGGTATTGGATAGTGGACTTGAACCTTTCTGAAAGGGGGCAGTTTAAGTGTTTTATGTTAGCTCTTCTAGAGAAAGAGCCAGTTTTAAAGAAAAGAAACCACTGGAAGTTTGCTATTATTTCAGCGGTTTTTCTGTATAGCTTTAGGACATGAGCTATAAAGGTGCTTTTTCTTTTTGTGGTAGGGCATGAGACTTGAATAGCCCTATACATAGGGATATTATAGCTTTTGTTTGTGAGTTTGTGTGTGAAACAATTCAAGCGACAAATTACCATTATTAGGTATAAATGTCAATATTTTCAGAGACTAGTCGCCAAGACTTGATGTTATGGATTACGAAACCAAGAAAACTATTAATATCATCCGTGGTAGGGTCTTGTTTGAAGTTACTAAGCTAAAACCTGGTGAAGGTCTTGAAATCAGAACACCCACTGCTATACTTGGTGTGAAGGGGACAACCTTTCTAGTTGATGTAAGCCCTACAGCTACTTTAGTATTTCTCCTATCAGGAGCAGTCCAGATAACACCAATAAGTAACCCTACCACAAGTTTTATGGCGACTCCGGGCACAAGTTATGTTGCTACTCTTGAGCAGATTAAATATATTAGCACTCCCGCTCAGCTTCAAGCCCCTCTCATGAATGAGCCGAGACGACCGCCAGTGCCTGAGGTAATCCCGCCTTGCATAAGGTAGTAATTTTTAATCTCTTTTCGGCACTTTTTATCTTA
>JAXSNY010000011.1:0-18788 GCA_037925365.1 Aquificaceae bacterium | reverse complement strand
TGGCTTTGGCGGAACGGGAACGGTTATAGTCCTGACAGAAGAAGATGACATAGTCCAAACTTGTCTGTGGGTAGCAGAGTTTTACGCTCATGAGAGCTGTGGTCAATGCACGCCCTGTAGAGTTGGCTCTCGCGAGCAGGCTAACCTCCTTGAGAAGATACTTCACCATGAAGCGGATGAGAGAGAATGGGTAGGCTTTGAGTTTGTGAACTCACACATACAGCCCACTTCTATCTGTGGTCTTGGTGCAGTTGCAGGTAGGCTAATTCGTCAAACTATACAGAAGTTTCCACAAGAATGGGAAAAATACAGAAAGCAAGTAAAGTTAGGAGTATGAGGCTTTTTCTCTTGTCTTTCTTTGCGGTTTACCTTGCTTACGATTCAGAAGGGTAAAAGTGCGAAAGCAATCCTTTAAAGGATAAGGAATACTGTAGATATTTTTGGAGTATATGCAAAAGTCTAGGTTTAAAGAGGCTTGACGGTATAAAAAGCTGTTTGGAAAAGAGCCAAAGTTATGAAGAAGGCGTGAAGTGCTTTGAAAGGTCTTGGCGACTAGTCTTTGAAAATGTTGACAAACGAAGATAAATGTTGTATATTATTCCCTAGTTTTTAAAGCGGGGTGCGGAACGTGAATACCGACAAAGGCTCGCCTAACCGTGTTAGGTGAGGTTGGTGTTTACACTGCACTCTGCAAGCCCTTATCAAGTGGGTATAAAAAGCCTGCTTGATGAGCGGTATTAGTGCCTCTGGAGTAAGGCACTGGGGTCGGTGAGCCCCTAAACCCGAGGTGTGGATAAATGTCCCTAAAAGGGATATTTGTCTATACTAAGGGATACTCTTGGCTTGAAGACCTCTTTAAAAGATGAAGACCTTGAAGCATACTATAAGGTCTCTTATGGAAATTGGTTTTGACGCTTTGTATTTAGAAGGAGCGGTTCTACAGAGTCCGGCGGAGGGTTCACATAAGGTCAAAGAGCCTACTGAAAACAGAGAAGAAAAGCTAAGGGCTTTATACAAAAAACTTGAAGAAGATAAAAAGTGCATCCTCTACGAGGGAGCGAGCGGTTATGTCTTTGGGGAAGGAAATCCTCATTCGCCTGTGGTCTTTGTGGGCGAAGCCCCCGGAGAGGAAGAGGACCAACAAAAAAGACCCTTCGTGGGAAGGGCTGGCAGGTATCTCAATCAAAAACTTGAAGAGATTGGGCTAAGACGCGAAGAGATATACATAACCAATGTGGTAAAATCAAGACCTCCTGGCAACAGAAAACCCACCGCAAAGGAAATGCAAACCTGCCTACCTTACTTGCGTAAAGAGATAGAGATAATAAACCCAAGGCTAATAGTGTGTCTGGGTGCCACAGCCCTCGAGGGCATATTGGGAAAGTCCATGCCCATAACCAAGCACAGAGGAGCCTTCTTTGATTATCCTTACGACAGAAGAATAAGGGTCTTACTCACCTATCATCCTGCCTACATTCTTAGAAATCCTGGGGCAGAGGGTGAGTTCGTGGAGGACCTCAAAAGGATAAAACAATTCCTATCAGGCTCTTGAGAGGAAAATCTTCAAATATCCCTCCTCTATCCTTGCTCCTGCTGGCTCGTAGTCCCTGAGCTTTCTGGGAAGAAGTATGTGGCTTTTGAAGTTTCTCCACCTTATCACTATTTCACCCTCGCTCTTTAGCACAGAAAGCCCATCCTTTGTTAGGAAGGGAGCTTTTAGCTTTACAATGTATTCACCGTCCTGCTCTACAAACTCGTAGGGCTTTTCTCTATGAAACACCCTTATAGGGTCCGAGTCGCCGTATATAAGGTCAGATAGAATTCTGAGCCTTTCCTCGCCCACCACCTCGTCCTCCATCAGAGGAACACTAAAGACAGGAACAGGATAGAAGAGTGCCTGCATGTCTTCAAGGTATCTCTTTTGCGTAAGCACCCACCTTGAGAAATGCTCACAGCCCTCCACAGAAGGAGGTAAGACCTTGTTGACCACCACCGCATCCACGTTTACTCCAAACAGGTTAAAATACATGAAGGCTCTCTGGCTTTCTTTTAGGACCATTTTCTCAGGGTTTGCCACAAGCCTAACAGAGGTTATCTCAGGGTCAACCAGTAGCTCGTCCACTCCCTTTAGCTTTTCGTAGAAATTTTCAAGGGCTTTGAAGTATTCGTCATCAGGTATGGGGACATCCGTAAGGCGTCTTGCTACAGGTCTTGCCACCTTGAGTATGGTTCTCTCTACGTTGAATATCTTTCTCATATACCATTTAAGGACCGTTGGCATAGAAACAAAGCGTAAAGACTCACCGGTAGGAGGTAGGTCAAGCACCAAAGCATCAAACTCACCTTCTCTATAGTATTTGTTTACATACAGAAGACTTGTAACCTCCTCCATACCCGGCAGTATGGCAAGCTCCTCGGATACTACTTGGTCAAGCCCGGTGGTATTGAAAAGAAGCTCCAAAAACCTGTAAACATCTCCCCAATATCTGTCCACTTCTTCCTGTATGTCTATCTCCTGTATGTAGAGGCTATCTGATATCCTTATGGGTAGCCCCTTTGCTTTTATCTTTTCCTCCTCTGGAACATCAAAGGCATCTCCAAGGCTGTGTGCTGGGTCAAGGGAAACCACTATGGTCTTGTAGCCGAGGGTGGAGAGCCTGTAGGCGGTCGCCGCCGATATGGTAGTTTTGCCCACACCCCCCTTACCAGAAAAGAGAATAACCCTCATAAAGTAGAAAGTATAACATTAAAAGAGATACATCTTAGCCCTCGTTTAAGCCTGTTAACATAGCCCGACTAATGCTTCGTGTTTTACCACTTGACATGGTTCTGTGGCTTGGGTTATAATGAATAGCCTTGATTGATAATATCCCAAAAAAGGATTGCTTGTGATATAATTTTTAGCTTGTTATAGAGGTGGAAGCTATGATACAACGGCAGGGTTATGCAAATGTTGCAGATAACTCGGGCGCCAAGAAGGTGCAGATTATAGGTATACCCTACGCTCCGAGGAAATATGCTACTGTGGGTGATGTGGTTACAGTCACCGTCAAGGTGGCTGCACCCAACAGCCCAGCCAAGAAGGGTAAGGTCTACAGGGCTGTGGTGGTGAGAACAAAGAAAGAGGTAAGACGCCCAGACGGTAGCTACATAAAGTTCGATGATAATGCGGTGGTCCTTCTCAACCAGTATGGAGAACCCCTTGGCACTCGTATACTTGGACCTATAGCCAGAGAGGTAAGAAATAGAGGCTTTACCAAGTTGGCATCCTTGGCTCCGGAGGTGGTGTGATGGCTCAGAAGATAAAGAAAGGTGATACTGTGGTGGTTCTAAGAGGAAAAGAGAAGGGCAAGACCGGAGAGGTTATCAAGGTTCTTAGAGAAGAAAACAGAGTAATAGTAAAGAATGTGAACCTTGTGAAAAAGCATGTAAGGGAAATACCCAATGTAAGAGAGGGTGGCATATACGAGATGGAAGCTCCCATCCATATAAGCAATGTGATGCTTATCTGCCCAAAATGCGAAAAGCCTACAAGGGTGGGCATAAGGACGGTGTTGGAAGGAGACACCATTAGAAAATACAGATACTGCAAAAAATGCAACGAAAACATTGACCTTATAAGAGAAAAAGCGAGGGTTAGAGCATGAGTGTGGAAACCAAGTATGTTCCTAGGCTTTACACCAAGTATAAAGAAGAGGTAGTTCCTCAGCTGATAAACCGCTTTGGCTACAAGAACCCCATGGAGGTGCCCAAGATAGTCAAGGTTGTGGTCAACATGGGCGTGGGCGAGGCAGTGGGCGATATAAAGCATCTTGAAAGGGCAACAGAGGACCTGAGGGCAATAACAGGTCAACAGCCAGCGGTAAGAAGGGCAAAGAAATCCGAAGCCGGCTTTAAACTCAGAAAGGGTATGCCCGTGGGTTTGAAGGTGACCCTAAGAAAGGAGAGGATGTGGGACTTTTTAGACAAGCTCATATGCGTGGCACTACCAAGGGTGAAGGACTTCAAGGGGCTAAACCCCAGGTCCTTTGATGGTAGGGGCAACTACGCCTTTGGTATTGCGGAGCAGATAGTCTTTCCAGAGATAGACTACGAAAAGGTGGACGCCATAAGGGGTATGGACATTATAATCCATACCACTGCAGAAACAGACGAGGAAGCCTTCTGGCTTTTGTCCCTGCTGGGGCTTCCCATAAGGAGTGCAGGAGGTTAATATGGCAAGAAAGGCAAAGGTGGCAAAGGATGTGCTTCATTTTCCTAAGTATGTGGTAAGACAGAAAAACAGATGCCCTATATGTGGTAGACCAAGGGGCTTTATAAGACAGTTTGGTATGTGTAGGCTATGCTTTAGGGAGCTTGCCCTCAGGGGTGAAATTCCAGGTATTAGAAAAGCAAGTTGGTAAGGAGGTAAAAGATGGACCCAGTGGCAGACATGTTCTCCGCCATAAAGAACGCAATAATGAGAAGGATGGACTATGTGGACGTACCCTCTTCAAGACTAAAGGAGTCCATACTGGAACTTCTAAGAAAGGAGGGCTATATAAAGGGTTGGGAAAGGCTGGAAGAGGGCAAAAAGGGCACTCAGTATACGTTGAGGATACACCTCAAATACCTTGACCCCAAGAAGGAAAGAAGTGCCATATCGGAACTACAGAAGGTTTCCAAACCAGGAAGAAGGATATACACTCCCAAGCACAGAATACCCTATGTGCAGAGGGGTTTTGGCATAGCCATACTCTCCACCGATGCAGGTCTTATAACGGACCATGAAGCCAGAAGGCTGGGCAGGGGTGGAGAGATATTAGCCTATGTATGGTGAGGTGCGAACATGTCAAGGATAGGCAAAAAACCCATTGAGATACCTCAAGGTGTAAGGGTAAACCTTCAGGATGGAGAGCTAAGGGTTGAAGGACCAAAGGGCAAGCTCTCCATGAGAGTACACCCAGACATAAAGGTAAGCCTTGAGGGCAACACCATAAGGGTGGAAAGACCCACAGACCAGCCCTTTCACAGGGCTATGCATGGTACCACCGCCGCACTCATAAGGAACATGATAAAGGGTGTAACCGAAGGCTTTACCAAGGTGCTGGAAGTGGTGGGACTTGGCTATAGGGCTGCGGTAAAGGGCAACAACTTAGAGCTTAGCCTTGGACTATCACATCCTGTCATATACCCCATACCACCCGATGTGAAGATAGAAGTAAAAGAAAACAAAATATATGTGAGCGGGATAGACAAGGAAAGGGTGGGTCAGGTATGTGCCCAGATAAGAGCCTTCAGAAAGCCCAATGTATATAAGGGTAAGGGTATAAGATACGAGGGCGAAGTGCTAAGGCTCAAGGCTGGAAAGGCTGCCGGAAAGGGCAAGGGTGGTAAGAAGTAAGGAGGTAGTCTATGGCAAAGCTAAGCAGACACGAAAAGAGAGAAAGAAGGCATAAGAGGATAAGAAAGAAAATAATAGGCACACCAGAAAGGCCCAGGCTATGCGTATATAGAAGCCTGCACGCCTTTTACGCTCAGCTCATTGATGATACTGGAGGACAGTCAAAAACCCTTGTCTCCGCATCTTCCATAGACCCAGAGTTTGTCCAGCTTGCGGGCAAGAGGGGTGGAAAGTCCATAGAAGATGTGCAGAGGGTGGCAGAGCTTCTGGTAAAAAGGTCTACCGAGAAGGGCATAAAAAAGGTGGTCTTTGACAGAGGCGGTTTTCTTTACCATGGAAAGATTAGAGCTTTTGCAGACAAATGCAGAGAGCTTGGACTTGAATTCTAAAGGAGGCAAAGATGGGTGGCATATCCATTGAAAGGCTTATTGACAACAAGAGGAGAGACCAGAGGATAGCAGAGCTTGAGGACCAGCTACAGATAGAGGAGAGGCTCATTTACGCCAAGAGAACCACAAGGGTCACAAAGGGTGGAAAAAGGTTTTCCTTTAGTGCTTTGGTAATAGTGGGCGACAAAAGGGGCTTTGTAGGCTTTGGACTTGGAAAAGCCAGAGAAGTGCCAATAGCCATAGCCAAAGCCATAGAGGACGGAAGAAAGCACATAATAAGAGTGCCAATAGAAAACGGCACTGTCCCACATGACGTGATAGGACATTACGGTCCTACCATGATAAAGGTTATACCCGCAAGGCGTGGAACGGGTATAGTGGCTGGTGGTGCAGCAAAGCCTATCTTTGAATTGGCAGGCTACACGGACGTGCTTACCAAGCTACAAGGAAGCACAAACCCCAACAATGTGGTAAGGGCGGTCTTTGATGCCCTACTCAAGCTAAGGTCTTTGGAAGAGGCTGCAAGAGAAAGAGGTGTAGACCCTGAGCTTTTGAAAAAGCGGTATAACATCTACGCAAGAGACCTGCGTATACCATGAGGAGGAAAAACATGGCAAGGCTAAGAGTAAAACTTGTTAGAGGTCTCGCAGGTAAACCTGAGCCCCAGATAAAGGCGGTTAAGAGCCTTGGGCTTAAAAAGGTAGGTCAGGAAGTCTTGCTTGAGGACAACCCTATGGTAAGAGGCAACATACAAAAGGCAATTCACCTTCTTCAGGTGGAGGAGGTTCAGGAATGAAACTGCACGAGCTTGCACCCAACAAAGGAGCGGTGAAGGAAAAAAGAAGAGTAGGAAGGGGTATAGGCTCCGGGCTTGGCAAGACCTGTGGAAAGGGGCATAAGGGTCAAAAGACAAGGTCTGGAGATAGAAGACTTCCCTCATGGTTTGAGGGCGGACAAACACCCCTCCATAAGAGAGTGCCAAAGAGAGGCTTCAGACCCATAAACAGGGTAGAGTATGCGGTGGTAAACCTCAAAACCTTAGAAAGATACTTTGAAGCAGGTCAAGAGATAACGCCAGAGCTTCTTCTTCAAAGGGGTCTTGTGAAGAAGGGTATGCCAGTAAAAGTGCTCGGAGATGGAGAGCTCACAAAGGCACTCAAGGTAAAAGCCCATGCCTTCTCTCAGTCTGCAAGGCAGAAGATTGAAGCCCTTGGTGGAACCTGCGAGGAGATAAAGTGATAGAGTATATAAAACAGCTCTTTTCCTTGGAGGACTTCAAAAAAAGACTTGCCTACACGCTTTTTATGCTAGCCATATACAGGCTTGGCAGTCATATCCCACTGCCGGGCATAGACACCACCGCCCTGCAGGATTTCTTCAAGAGCTTTGAGGGGACGCTTTTTTATCTATACGACATCTTCTCAGGAGGGAACCTGAGCAGGATGACCCTCTTTGCTCTTGGGGTTATGCCTTACATATCCGCCTCTATAATGATGCAACTTCTTACCGTGGCAGTGCCAGAGCTACAAAGGCTTGCAAAAGAAGAAGGAGACTATGGAAGGTATAAGATAAACCAGTATACGAGGTATCTTACCCTCTTTGTGGCCTTCGTGCAGTCTATAGGCATAGCAGTGTGGCTTCAGGGACAGGTATCACCCAAAGGGACACCCATAGTGCCAGACACGGGCATTCTTTTCTCCTTAACCACTGTAATAGCCCTCGTATCCTCCACCATGTTTCTTGTATGGGTGGGTGATAGGATAACAGAAAAGGGTATTGGCAACGGTATGTCTTTGCTTATATTCGCCGGTATAGTGGCAGGCTTTCCCAGTGCAGGCATAAGGGTTTGGGATATGTTAAAGAACGGAGATATTTCACCCTTTGCCTTTGTGGGTGTCATACTTTTTGTCTTGGCGGTGGTTGTTGGTATTGTATTCATACAAGAGGCAGAAAGAAGAATACCAATCCAATATCCAAGAAGACAGGTGGGAAGACAGGAAATTGTTGGCTCTTCCAGCTACCTACCCATAAAGATAAACCCCGCAGGTGTTATACCCATAATCTTCGCCCAGTCTCTTCTTATAATTCCCTCAACAGTGCTGGGCTTTATACAGCATCCCATAGCCAAAGCCATACACGATGCATTTAATCCCACCACCCTGCCCTACAACATACTTTATGTAGCCTTTATAATCTTCTTCACCTACTTCTACACCGCAGTGCTTATAAACCCCGTGGATGTGGCAGACAACCTCAGAAAGGCAGGAGCCTTTATACCTGGCGTAAGACCTGGGCAGGATACGCAAAAAACTCTGGAATACATCATAAACAGGCTTGCTCTTGTGGGTGCCCTCTTCTTAAGCGTGGTGGCGGTCATACCCATATTCGTAAGCCTATGGCTCAAGGTTCCTTTTTACTTTGGAGGGACCACTGCCCTCATAGTGGTAGGCGTTGCCCTTGATACCATAAACAAGCTGGAGGCTCAGCTCCTCCAGCAAAGGTATACAAAATACAGGAGGAAGGTAAAGTGATAGTGGTCTTCCTTGGACCGCCCGGCTCTGGCAAAGGCACACAGGCGAAAAAGCTCTCTCAAGAGCTTGGTCTTATGCATATATCCACAGGAGACCTGCTAAGGGAAGCGGTAAAAAACCAAACTCCTCTTGGGCTGAAGGCAAAGGAATACATGGACAGGGGTGAGTTAGTGCCGGACAATCTTATGATAGCCCTCATAGAAGAAGTTATGCCAAAGGAAGGTGGCTTTATACTGGATGGCTTTCCAAGGACTGTGCCACAAGCCCTTGCTCTCGAGGAGATGCTAAGGGGCTATAAAAGGGATGTGGACAAGGTTTTCCTCTTTGACCTTTCAGAAGAGGTGGTGGTAGAGAGGCTCTCTGGAAGGATCACCTGCTCTCAATGCGGTGCGGTCTACCACAGAAAGTATAACCCTCCAAAACAGGAAGGTGTGTGCGACCTGTGCGGTGGCAAGCTAATTCAGAGGGAAGATGACAAGGAAGAGGTAGTAAGAAGAAGATACAGGGTATACAAGGAACAAACAAGTCCTCTCGTTGAATTTTATCAAAAAAGGAATAAATTGATAAGACTGGACGCAAGCCAAGATATACAGGAAGTGAACAAAAGGCTGTTAGAGGTGTTAAGAGATGGGCATTGAACTTTATTCCTTTAAGGAGATTGAAAGGATAAAAAAGGCCTGCGATGTGGTGGTTGAGGTTTTGCAGGTAGTAGCAAAAGCGGTAAGACCCGGCATATCCACCTACGAGCTTGACCAGATAGCAAGGGAGGAAGCCAAAAAAAGAGGTGCAAAGCCCGCCTTTCTAAACTACAAGCCACCCTTTAGCGATGAAAAGTTCCCAGCCAGTTTGTGTGTTTCCGTAAATGAGGCAGTGGTTCACGGTTTACCAAAGAGGGAGCAGATAATAAAAGAAGGAGATATTGTGAGCTTGGACTTTGGAGCCTATGTGGATGGCTATGCAGGAGACTCCGCACTCACGGTGGCCGTGGGAGAGATAAGCAAAGAAAAGGAAATGCTTATGAGAGCCACAAAAGAAGCCCTTGAGGAGGCGGTAAAAGTCTGCGTGCCGGGCAACTGGGTCTCAGACATCGTGGACGCTATCTATAGGGTAGCAAAGAAATACGGTCTTTACCCCCTCAAGAACCTTGGCGGTCATGGTATAGGGAGAAAGGTGCATGAAGACCCCTTCATACCCAACCATCCTGACACCCTGAAAAGGGAAAAGAAGGACTACAAACTCAGACAGGGTATGGTGGTTGCCCTTGAGCCCATGCTCTCACTGGGCACAGAGGAGATATCCCATGATGGAGACCGTTGGACGGTGATTACCGCCGACAAAAGCCCCGCTGCCCATTACGAGTATGTGGTAGCCATCACCAAACAAGGACCCATCGTGCTAACGGAGTTCAAGAATGGCTAAAAAGAAGGGAGAAGAAAAACAGAAGGAAAAGGGTATAGTGCTTGAGGGTGAGGTGCTTGAGGCTCTGCCTAATGCCATGTTCAGGGTCAAGTTGGAAACTGGGCACGAGGTGCTCGCCCATGTGTCTGGCAAGATGCGTATTCACTTCATTAGGATACTGCCCGGTGACAAGGTAAAGGTGGAGCTATCCCCCTACGACCTGACCCGCGGGAGGATAGTCTACAGGGGATGATTTGTGGTATAATTTTTAGCTTACAAGGAGGTAAGCATGAAGGTAAAGCCTTCTGTTAAACCCATATGCGCCAAGTGCAAGGTGATAAGGAGAAAGGGAAGAGTGATGGTTATATGCGAAAACCCAAAGCACAAACAAAGGCAGGGCAGTTAAGGAGGTAGAAGATGGCAAGGATAGCAGGTGTTGACCTTCCAGATGGTAAAAAGTTAGAGGTAGCCCTTACTTATCTCTATGGCATCGGCTGGGCAAGGGCAAGGGAAATATGCCAAAAGACGGGCATACCGGGTACCAAAAGGCTTGGAGAGCTAACACCAGAAGAGCTAAACACCATAAGGAAGTTTATAGAGCAAAACTACACGGTAGAAGGTGACCTAAGAAGAGAAGTGCAGATGAACATAAAGAAGCTCATAGACATGGGGTGCTACCGGGGTATGAGGCATGTAAAGGGCTTACCCGTTAGGGGTCAACAGACAAGAACAAACTCAAGAACCAGAAAGGGTAAGAGAAAAACCGTGGGTGGGACCAAGAAAAAGATAGTAAAGTAAGGAGGTAATGGATGGCAAGAAGACAACAGCAACCCAAAAAGCAGAAAAAAACTGTAACAGAAGGTATAGTTAACATACTAAGCACCTTTAACAACACCATAGTGACCATAACGGATAAACAGGGCAACACCCTCGTCTGGGAAAGCGGTGGCACTGTTGGTTTCAAGGGCACAAGGAAAAGCACGCCCTACGCCGCACAGCTTGCTGCCCAAAAGGCGGCAAAAAGGGCCATGCAGGAATATGGACTTCAAGAAGCGGAAGTTAGGGTAAAGGGTGCAGGTGCAGGAAGGGAATCTGCCCTAAGGGCTATCTACGCTGCGGGCATAAAGATAAAGGCTATAAGGGATATAACACCCATTCCTCACAATGGATGCAGACCACCAGCCAAGAGGAGGGTTTGAAGTATGGGTAGGTATATAGGACCTCAGGTAAGGATTGACAGAAAGCTCGGTGTAGTTGTCTCGGGCAAAAAGAGTGCACCAAAAATTTTAGCCAGGAGAAACTTCCCACCCGGTCAGCATGGAAGGGTAAAGGGCAGAAGAAGAAAGCTGACCGAATACGGCATAAGGCTTATGGAAAAGCAAAAGCTCAAGTTCCTCTACGGCGGTTTGAGGGAAAAACAGTTTAAAAGATACTTTGATGAAGCCTCACGCTCCAAGGGCAACACTGGACAGGTCCTTCTCCAACTCTTGGAAAGAAGGCTTGATAATGTGGTCTACAGGCTTGGTTTTGCCAGCACCAGAAGACAGGCAAGGCAGTGGATTGTGCACGGGCACTTTTTAGTAAACGGCAAAAAGGTGGACATACCCTCCTACAGGGTAGAAGTAGGAGATATAATAGAGCTAAAACCCTCTTCCAGAGACATACCCCAGGTCTTGGAAAACTTAGAAAACACAGACCCCAGAAGTGTTCCCCTTTGGCTTGAGCTGGATAAGGACAACTACAGAGGAAAAGTTATAGACCTTCCAAAGGACATACAACTGGAGGTGCCAGTGAACCTTCAGTATATCATAGAGTTCTACTCAAGGGTCTAAGGAGGAAAGATTATGCTTAGAGAGTTTCTTTTCCCCTCAAAGGTTTATTGGGAAGAAAGGACAAGGACCTACGGGCGATTTGTGATGGAACCTTTGGAAAGGGGTTTCGGTATAACTGTAGGAAACTCCCTCAGAAGAACGCTTCTGTCCTCCATACAGGGAGTTGCCCTAACTGCGGTAAAGATATACGGTGTTTATCACGAGTTTTCAGCGGTTGATGGTGTCCAAGAAGATACCCTTCAAATAATAGCAAACCTCAAAAAAGTTAGGTTTAAGCTCCACAATTCTGATGTGGAAGTGCTTTATCTCAAAAAGAAAGGCGAAGGTGTTGTCTACGCAAAGGATATAAGCGTTCCTCCCAGCGTGGAAGTGGTAAACCCTGACCAGAAGATACTTACCATTACAGACCCCAATAAGGAAATAAACATAGAGCTAAGGATAGAGAGGGGTTTTGGATATGTGCCTACGGAGGAAATGGAAGTCCTTGGGGAGGTAGGATGGATACTGGTGGATGCGGATTTCTCACCGGTTCGTCAAGTGGCCTTCAGAGTGGAAAAGACAAGGGTGGAGAAAAGAAGCGATTACGATAGGCTTATAATGGAAGTCTACACAGATGGCACAAAAACCCCAGAAGAGGTCATAAAGGAAGCGGTTGATCTAATAATTAAAAACTTTACCCCCCTCGAAAACATATCCTTTGAGGTGCCGGTCATAGAGGAGCCAGTGTCAGTGGTTGAGGAGTTTGTGGAAAAGCTAAGCCTTCCCATAGAGGAACTGGATGTATCCCAGAGAGCTCTCAATTCAATAAAGAGGATGGGTATATCTACCATAGGAGACCTTGTAAAGCTCACAGAGGAAGACCTCAAAGGGACAAAGAACGTGGGTAGGAAAGCCATCAATGAGATAAAGGAAGCTCTCAAACAGATGGGGCTTTACCTGGGTATGGACATAGAAAGTAGGAGGTAAAAGATGAGGCACAGGGTTAAGAAAAAGCACTTTGACAGGACAAAGGAACAAAGGCTTGCTCTATACAGATCCCTTGCCAGAGCCCTTATAATGGAAGAAAGGATAGAGACTTCCCTTCAGAGGGCTAAGGCGGTAAGACCTTTTGTAGAAAAGCTAATAAATCTTGGTAAGAAGGGAGATCTATCCTCCAGAAGGCTCGCTCTGTCTCTCTTACCTGATAGAAAGGTAGTCAAAAGGCTTTTTGAAGAGATCGCTCCTAGGTTTGAAAATAGGAATGGAGGCTATACGCGTATCATAAAATTGCCCGAAAGAAGAAGGGGTGACGGGTGCGAGCTTGCTATCCTTGAGCTTGTGGAATGATAAAGGGAATTTTATCCCTCTTCATAAACTTGCTTATACTCTTGGTTTTTATCCATGCCGTAGGCTCATGGATACCCAAAGTTAGGGAAAGTAGGTTTTACGAGGCATTGGATAATTTGATAGAACCCCTTCTTAACCCTATAAGAAGAGTTCTTCCACCCACTGGCGGGTTTGACTTTTCTCCTCTTGTCCTTCTTTTTATACTCTACTTCATAAAGCATCTTTTTAGGCTTTGAGGCTTGACCAGTATCTGGTTGAAAATGGTTATGTCTCTAGTAGAGAAAAGGCTCAAGCCATAATAATGGCAGGGCTTGTGTATGTAGATGGCAAGCCTATTACAAAGCCAGGGACGAAAATAAAAGAGGGGCAAATTATAGAGGTTAAAGAGCTTCCTAAATATGTATCCAGAGGTGGTTATAAGTTAGAATGGGCTATCAAAAGGTTTGGACTTGATGTAAAAGGTATGACCGCACTTGATGTGGGGTCTTCTACAGGTGGTTTTACTCAGTGCCTTCTTATGCATGGTGCTAAAAAGGTATACGCGGTGGATGTGGGTCGCGGTCAGATGGACCCAAAGCTCAGGTCAGACCCAAGGGTTGTGCTCTATGAAAAGACCGACGCAAGAGAGCTTACAGAAAAGCATATACCAGAACCCGTAGACCTCATTGTGATGGATGTATCTTTCATCTCTACAACAAAGCTAATTCCATATGTGGTAAAATTCCTTAAGGAGGAAGGGCTTTTGATAGTGTTGGTAAAGCCACAGTTTGAGGTAGGTCCAGAGAAGGTAAAAAAGGGAATAGTTAGAGAGCAAGAGGAAAGAAAGGGGTCTGTGCTGAAAGTGGCGGAGTTTCTAATTTCCTTCGGTTTTAATGTGTCTAAGGTAATAAAGTCAAAACCAAAGGGAACAAAGGGCAACGAGGAGTTTTTCATTCTATCAGGCAAGCATCTTAAAGCCTTGGAAAACTTAGAGGAGGCTGTAGAGAGTGCAATCAAGGAAGTTGTTTGAGGGAAACTATATGCAGGGGAAGGTTGGACTATTCCCCTTTACTCCGGAAAACCTCATGAGAGTGGGTCTTGCTCTATGCACTTACCTTAAGATAAACAAGAGTATTGAAAGACCGAAGATGAGAGTGGATGCACTAAATTTCCTTACCCTATCAGTGGCAGTAGGGTTTATGACAGGGGGTGGAGATGTATACATGGATGAGGAAGGAGACATAATCCTAAGATATGTGATGGAAGAAGGTAATGCGAAGTTATGGATAGAAAACCTGCAAGACTATGAGCTCAAAATGGTTGAATCCATACTTTTTAGTAGATATAATATGCCAAGGTCAGAAGGAGAGGAGGTAGGTAGCATATGGATACCAAGAAACCCGCTTTAGATCTTTCAGAGGAGACCATTAAAGCTCTTCTGAGTTTTGGCACTGAGGTAGATGAGTTCTACAGAAGGTTTAGAGAGCTAAGACTTCTTGAAGATGACCTGTCCTTTCAGTCTGCGCTTCTTAAGGTGGAGCATGCCTTTTTCATGTTAGTGCAATCAATGAACATACTCAAAGAACAGTTAGCACTTCTGAAAATAGCAGCTCAGAAGGGGGATGTTTACTGATGGGTGTTCTCTGTATGCTTTTAGACAGAAAGAAACAATACTTCTCCTTTCTTGCGGATATCTTTAACATAACCGGACATAAACTCCTTATAGCTTTTGATGAGGAAAAAGCCCTTGAGCTTTTAAAGGTATCAGAACCTGAGGTCATAATACTTCCTGTGGAAGATATAGGGTTTTGGCTTAAGCTCCTTGAACTTGAAAAATACCTTCTGCCCATTCTGTTTGTAGAAAGCTATGAAGATACAGAAGCATTAGCAAAATACGGGCTTAGGGATGTTAACTATGAGGTTCTACCCTTTAATCCTATGGAACTTTTAACCAAAATAGTCGGCCTAAGCAGGGACCCTCAAGATTCAGCATCCCTGTCAATAATAGGTCCCCTGAATTTGCTAATTAAACTCTTGCATAAAGGTGCTACATCATCCCTCATAGTACAGGATAAGGAGAAATCCTGCACCATATACATACATAAGGGCATTATAAAGGGTTGTAGTTGTGGAAGAGAGGAATTGTCTAATTTGTTTATAAAAGATGTCAAAATCAGGCTTGATATCTACGAGGAAGAGAAGGCTGTTATTAGCTATGTATACAAAGACAACTGGGAGTTCTTCTCCAGTCTTGCCTATGGTCATACCCCACCACAGGTTATTTCACAACCTGTCTCAAAAGTAGAAGAGCCTAAAGGCTCAAAGTCTACTCTTGATTTAAGCCAACCTATAGAAATATCTCATGGATTCTTCTGGATAGGGTCACCTCAGGTGGATGGGCTATTCCAGAAAAACGCATACCTGCGTATATACGAAAAGGATAGCATAAAGGTTCCCATGCTTATAAACATAGGCACGGTGCAAGATTATGTTCTTATAAGGTCAAAGCTGGAACAGGTGGTTGGCACTGTAGAAGCTGTAAAGGCGGTGATAGTGCTCAGCTCTGGGGTGGATGATTGTTCAGGGATTGTAAGTTTTTTACAGTCAAACCAAAAGGCTTTGGTGATAACTTCTCTTAGCATTGCTCAACGATTAAGGGCTCTTGGTATTCCGCAGGCAAGAATAAAGGCTTTTGAAACCCTGCCCAACAAAAGGCTTAGGTTAGCCACTGGAGATGTTCTAAGGTTTCTATCTTTGCCCTTTCTTCCTGAAAGAGGCAGTTTTGCAGTATTGGAGGAAAGCACGGGCTTTCTATTCACTGGAAGGTTTTTGAGCTCTCTTTGCACTTATGAAGACCTTAACCCCTTAGAGGGAGGGGACGTGGAAGATGTGCTTATATATACAAGCCTCCTCGTACCATCGCAGGATACCCTCAATATGTCTCTAACGCAGGTAAATAAGAAAGAAATAAATGCCATACTACCAATGTTAGGCAATCCCATATACTCAGAAGGCAAAATAAGAGAGATATTTGATAGACTGGAGAGCGGATTTTTAGCAGTTCCTGAGGTTAGAGATAGCCAAGTGCTCTTAGAGACATGTAACAGCCTTCTGTCTTATCTTAGAGACAATTTAGAGGAACAGGAATTCCAAAATTTCCTTGAGGAGCTGGGTAGTTTTATGTACATGGAAGACAACAAAATAATAGAGCCATTTGTAGACCCAGAAAGTATACCCTTTCTCATATTAAGCCTCATGTATGCAAAGGGTATAAACCCTGCTACTATAAAAAAAGCAATAAAACACTTTTATATGGCAGGTATTTCCATCACCATATAAGGGGCTTGCCTATCCTTTCAAATCTCGGGTTCAGCAGGGCAAGAAAAAGCTGTTTAAAACCAGTAAGTATGCTTACATCTGTGCTATCAAGGGGAGGTATATCTCCAGAAAAGTAAACCACAAAAGCCTTCCCTACTATGTTCTCTCTTGGCAAAAGCCCCCAGTATCTGCTGTCTTCACTATTGTCTCTGTTATCTCCCATTACAAAGTAGTATCCTTCAGGTATCTTAGCATAATAAACATCTTTTCTTTGGATAAAAGGGCTTTGGTATAGGGCTATTCTGTGCTTTACCCCATTGGGAAGTGTTTCTTCGTAGATGAGCTTTAGATTTCCATCCTCCAAAACCTCTTCTACAAACCTCAAAGGTAATTCTTGACCGTTTATAAACACCCTTTCACCCCTTATTTCAAGAGTGTCGCCAGGCATACCTATTATCCTCTTTATGAAGTCTATTTGCGGGTTTACTGGCCACTTAAAAACCACTATATCCCCTCTTTGAGGCTCAGAAAGCCTGTAAACCAGCTTGTTGACCAGTATAAAATCACCCACAAGAAGGGTGGGTTTCATAGAGCCAGAAGGTATGTTGTAAGCCTGTAGAAGAAAAGCCCTTATAAGGAGAACCACTATTATGACTACTATGAGCTCTCTAATCCATTTAGGAACTGCCTGCACCCTTCTATTTTACCATAAGCTCAAGCCTTTTGCTCCTTAGTTGTCCGCAAGCTCCGAAAACCTCAATACCCTTGCTAAGTCTTATAAAGGTGGATATGTTGTATTTCCTTAGCACTTCTTGGAAAGCATATACGCTTTCCATAGATGGTCTTTCAAGGGGAATAGATGGGTCTGGGTTGTAGGGTATGAGGTTTACCTTAAATTTCCTCTTATGGGGTGCTATGAGTTTGGCTAAGGCTTCCGCCTGTTTGGGTGAGTCATTAAGGTTCTTTATCAAAACATATTCAAGCATTATTCTTCTATCGGGTGGATAGGGAAATTCTATAAGAGCCTGAAGTATCTCCTCAAGGCTGTTGGTTTTGCTTATGGGCATAAGGGTTTCTCTAAGGTCTTGAGAGGGTGCGTTTATGGAAACCGCAAGGTTTAGCTCTCTCATAAGGGGGTCTTGTGCCATTCTTCTTATCTGAGCTACAAGACCGCTTGTGGATATGCTGACCCTTCTCTTGGAGAGGTCTATACCCCATGGGCTTACCATTATCTCCACAGCCTTTCTGACCGCTTCGTAGTTTGCCAATGGTTCACCCATACCCATAAAGACCACGTTCCTTATCCTATTGGGTGTTTCTTTCTGCACAAGGAGATACTGGTCAATTATCTCAGAGGTCGTTAGGTTTCTTAAAAGCCCATCCTTTGCAGTGGCACAAAACCTGCATCCCACCGCACAGCCTACCTGAGAGGATACACACAAGGTTAGATGGTCTCTCTCAAATATAAGAACCGTCTCTATGAGATGACCATCTTCGGTTCTGAATATATACTTTACCGAGTCTTCCGCAGGCACTTTACTGACAAGCTCAAGAGTATGAACCTTGAAATGCTCAGTAAGCAAACTCCTGTGTGCCTTTGAGAGGTTTGTCATATTCTGGAAGTCTGTTTCAAACTTCTTGTAAACCCAGTCAAGGATCTGGCTCGCCCTATAGGGTTCAAGCCCAAGCCCTCTGAGTATGTCCGTTAGCTCCCTTAAATTAAGAGAGGATAGCAACCGCATGGTGTATTAAATTTATAACATTGATTGCGATAAGTGTATAATACATAGTTGAGGGTAGATATGAAAAAGGGGATATTATTTTTGGGGCTATTATCAACGGTTTTAAGCTCTTGCACTCCTATCGTAAGACAGGTAACAATGCCTAAGGTGGACAATCAAGTAAGCCTTGTGCAGAAAGGAAGTTTTTACTTTACAGAAGAGGAAGAGAAGTTCATAAGGGAGGAGGCAAAAGCTCTTGGCATACCTATACCAGACAGAGAGGAAATAAAGAAGTTTATGGATTACTATCTTAGCAATAGGAGGTTTTTTGAGCTTACTCTACAAAGAGCAAACTACTATATGCCCCTAATAAAACCAATAGTGCGGAAACACGGTCTTCCTGAGGAGCTTGCCCTCTTGCCTGTTATAGAGAGTGCCTTTAACAACCATGCAGTCTCAAGGTCTGGTGCTGCAGGGCTTTGGCAGTTTATTCCCTCTACCGCAAGAAGGTATGGTCTCAGAGTTGACCAGTTTGTGGATGAGAGGTTTGATGTCCTTAAGGCTACAGATGCGGCTATGAGATATCTAAAAGACCTATACAGCATGTTTGGAAACTGGGAGCTTGCCATTGCCAGCTATAACTGTGGCGAAAACTGTGTAGTAAGAAGAACAGGTGGTATAGACTTCTGGGCAACCCAGAGGTTCTTGCCAGAGGAGACGAGAAACTATGTTCCTGCCTTTTTTGCAGTATTACTTCTTGCAAGAGACCCTGAAATGTATGGTTTATCCGTTAAGGTTGAAGGAATAAGCACAGATAGAAAGCTTGTAGAAAGGGACACCTTGGTAGAAGAGATCCTCACGAGGAAGAACTTAAGTGCAAGCACATTTAGAGACCTAAACCCTCACATAAG